>JAITJU010000146.1 GCA_031278735.1 Zoogloeaceae bacterium | reverse complement strand
CGGGTTACCGTACGAGCGAAACACCTCCAGAAAGAGAGGTTGGCGGCCTTCAGACCCGCCCTTGCCGCCAGTTCCATCGCTGCAAACCTCTTTTGACCCTCCCTTGCCAGAAGCTTTTCTTCCCTGCCACGGTTACTTCCATTGCATATGGCATTCATGCGATTGCCCTGGCAGGGACGGCAACTCCCGCCCCTCGCCATTTCGGGCGCAGGCGGATGAAGCGCGCAAGCCCCAGGACGGGCGCGGGACGCGACGCTTGGCAAAGCCCATGCGCCAGCGCAGCAATAAAATTCAAAACAGCATACTGTCTGACCTGAGAAACATCGGGAAGTCCGGCAATCTGGAGGATATTGTTGTCGCTGAAAAAGTCATTGTTCAGTTCGACCTCAAGGAATACGCCAACAGCGCAAGCATGAAATCCAGTCTGAGTACTGCGCGGGAAGAATTGGAGGCGATTGAAGTCGGCATTGGTCAGGTGACCAGCCCCAGGCGATACAAGGAAATTGACATTTGGATAATTGATAAGGCAGGCGAACGGGAATAACGCCCAGGGAAATAAGGGGCGGCAGGGCGCTGGCGCAAAGAGCGCGAAAGGCTCAGGAAGCCGCCGCCCGGCTTGACGGCGATCCCCCCTCCTCGCGCCAAAACGCGCTTCGCTCAATATTTCCGGACAATCTGCGCGGCAAACGGACGGGCAAGCCGGATTAGAAGAAAATCGCGCAGGTTGAGGAACAATTGAGACCGGAGACCGCGCTGAAGAAGCCGGATCCGTCCTGCAAGGCGATCATGGCGATGGAGGGCGCACGACGCCCCAGCGCATCCGCGACACGTTCTTTCAAATGACCGGCGGGGAGGCTTTTCCGGCGCGGGCGGTTCGCGGCGTGGCCGCGGGCGCGGCGGATCGCATCATCATCCCGGACCGGCAAAAGAACAGCGTTGTCCGGCGGAATCGCGGGCGATGCCCCATAATATCGCGCCCACTGACAAAGGAGGAAAAAAACATGAAATTGCTCGTGATTGGTTCCGGCGGACGCGAACACGCGCTGGCCTGGAAGCTGGCGCAGACGCAGGGGTTGCAGAAAATCCTCGTTGCGCCGGGCAACGCCGGCACGGCGCGGGAGCACGAAATCGAGAACCTGCCGCTCACCGACCCGGAGGCGCTGGCGCATTTTGCGCGGAAAAACGAGGTGGCGTTCACCGTGGTTGGCCCGGAAGCGCCGCTTTCCGCGGGCATCGTCGATCTCTTCCGCGCTCGCGGACTCAAGATTTTCGGGCCGACGCAAGCCGCCGCCCAGCTTGAATCCTCCAAGGATTTCGCCAAGCGATTCATGATCCGGCACAACATCCCCACCGCCCGTTTCGAGACCTTTTCGGAAGCCGCCGCCGCGCATGAGTACGTGGAAAGGGAAGGCGCGCCCATCGTCATCAAGGCCGACGGCCTCGCGGCGGGCAAGGGTGTCGTCGTCGCCATGACGTTGCGGGAAGCGCATGAGGCCATCGACGACATGCTCTCCGGCGGCAGCCTGGGCGCGGCGGGCGCGCGGGTGGTGATCGAGGAATTCCTAGAGGGCGAGGAAGCCAGCTTCATCGTCATGGTCGACGGCAAAAACGTGCTGCCGCTCGCTTCCAGCCAGGATCACAAGCGCATCGGCGACGGCGACGTCGGCCCCAACACCGGCGGCATGGGCGCCTATTCGCCCGCGCCTGTCGTCACGCCCGAAATCCATGCGCGGGTCATGCGCGAAATCATCCTGCCGACGGTGAGAGGCATGGAAAAGGACGGTATTCCCTACACCGGCTTCCTTTATGCCGGACTGATGATCGGCAAGGATGGCGGCATCAGGACGCTGGAATTCAATTGTCGCATGGGCGACCCGGAAACGCAGCCCATTTTGATGCGCTTGAGATCCGACTTGGCCAGACTCATCGAACACGCGATCGACGGGCGTCTGGATCAGGCGGACGCCGCATGGGATCGGCGTGTGGCGCTGGGCGTGGTGCTGGCCGCCGCGAATTACCCCGGCGCGCCCAAAAAAGGAAACGTGATTTCCGGCTTGCCCGACGACAACCGTTTTGGCGACGATGTTCACGTCTTTCACGCGGGCACGGCGGAAAAAAACGGCAGGATCGTCACGGCGGGCGGGCGTGTGCTCTGCGTCACCGCCCTGGGCGAAAACATCCGGCAGGCGCAAAAAAACGCCTACGCCGCCGTCGCCCGGATTGTCTGGAAGGGTATGCTGTATCGCAAGGATATTGGTCATCGGGGAATGGGATAGCGCGTCGGCTCACGGCGGATGCGCGTTTGCCGCGTTCCCGCCCCGAATCCTGGCAAGCGCCCAGCCCACATGCTCGCGCACCAGGGCGGAAGGATGTTCGATTCTGGCGCCCAGGGCGCGCAGGACTTCCGGCTTCGGAGGACAATTGCCCAGCGCCACCGCGATGTTGCGCAGCCAGCGTTGGTGACCGATGCGGCGGATGGGGCTGCCCGTCAGCTTGTCTAGAAAATCGGTTTCTTCCCAGGCCATGAGTTCGACGAGGCTGGCGGCATCGAGCGCGAGAGCGTCGCGACACAGAAAGGCCGCGTCGCCCGCCGGAGCGGAGCGGTTCCAGGGACAGACGATCTGGCAATCGTCGCAGCCGTAAATCCGGTTGCCCACGGCGGGACGCAACGCCTCTGGGATGCTGCCGGGATGCTCGATGGTGAGATAGGCAATGCAGCGGCGGGCATCCACCTCATAGGGCGCGACAATCGCTTGCGTGGGACAGGCGCGCAGACAGCGGTTGCATGTGCCGCAATGTGAAACTGCGGGCTTTTCCCCGGCGGGCGGCGGCAGACTGGTGTAAAGCTCGCCCAGAAAATGAAACGAGCCTTGCCGGGAAAGCAGGAGCGTATGCTTGCCGCGCCACCCCAGACCGCCTTGCCGGGCAAACGCCACTTCCAGCACCGGCGCGGAATCGACGCAGACGCGCCAGGCAAAGGGGCCAATGGCGCTTTCCATGCGCCGCGCCAGCGCATTCAGGCGGCGACGCATGATTTTGTGGTAATCGCGCCCCAGCGCGTAGCGGGAAATATAGGCGCGTTCCGGATGCGCCAGTGTGGAAAGCGCCCGCGCAAGCCCCTGTTCCGGCCAATACGCCAGCGCGACGGAAATGACGCTTTGCGCGTTCGCCAGCAAAGATTCCGGCCGGGCGCGCAAATCGGCATTGCGCGCCATATAATCCATTTCCCCGTGCCGCCCCTGCTTGAGCCAGTCGGCGTAGCGGGCGTGGGCGTTTCGCAGTTCCGCGTCATGAGCCGCGGCCATCCCCAGCGCGGAAAAGCCCAATTCCGCCGCCCAATCGCTGAGTTGGGCGGCCAGTTGCGTCAAAACATTGCCGTCGTGCATGGAGAAAATCTTGTCTGAAATCGAATTGCCCGATCTTGCCGCCAGCGAGGCGCTGGGAAAAGCGCTGGCCGACTGCATGTCGCCCGGACTGGTGATATACCTGCAAGGCGACCTGGGCGCGGGCAAGACGACGCTGGCGCGCGCCTTGCTTCATGCCCTGGGCTACGCAGGGACGGTCAAAAGTCCGACCTATACATTGGTTGAAGTTTATGTAGTTTCGAGATTATACTTGTATCACTTTGATTTTTATCGTTTCGTGTCGCCAGAGGAGTTTCTTGATGCAGGTCTGGACGAGTACTTCCGCGAGGACTCGATATGTTTGGTGGAATGGCCGGACAAGGCGTTTGGCCATGTTCCGCCCGCCGACCTCATTCTTTCCCTGCGGGAAGCCGGGGCGGGACGCTGTTGCGCTCTTGCCGCCTGCGGCGAGAAGGGGCGGGAATGTCTGACAAAACTCTTGTCCGCCGCGGTCGGCGCCGGTTTCTGAATTTTGTCGGCGCGACCCTGATTTTATCGGTAACGCCGGTTTCCGCCGCGCCCGCGCGTCCCACCCTCCTTGCCGTGCGCGTCTGGCCGGCGGACGAATATACGCGCGTCACGCTGGAACTCGACGCCGCCGTGCGTTTTTCCCACTTCACGCTGGAAGCGCCGGATCGCCTGGTGGTGGATATCGAAGGCATAGAATTCAACGCGACGCTGAAGGGACTTGCCGACAAGGTGGCGACCAACGACCCCTACATCAAACTTCTGCGCGCCGGACAATACAAACCCGGCGTGGTGCGGCTGGTGATGGAACTGAAAACCCGCGTCAGGCCGCAGGTATTCACCCTGCAACCCGTGGGCGACTACGGACACCGTCTGGTGCTGGACGTGTACCCGGAAGTTCCGATCGATCCCTTGCTGGCCCTGTTGCAGGAACAGCGCGACATCAAGGCCCCGCCGGGCAAGGAAATCCGTTTGGACGACGCGCCGCCGGAAGAGGAAGCGCCCGCCGCCGCCTCTGTAAAAGACGACGGCAAGACGGCGAGCAACGCCCGTCCGCATGAGACCGCGACCAGCAAGACACCGCCCAAGTCGGCCAACGGCAAGTTGAAGCGTCTGATCACCATCACGCTCGATCCCGGTCATGGCGGCGAAGACCCCGGCGCAGTCGGACGCGGCGGCAACCGCGAAAAAACCGTCACCCTGGCCATTGCCCGCCGCCTGAAAAACAAACTGGAACGCGAAACCAACGTGCGCGTCGCCCTGACCCGCGACGGCGACTTTTTCGTGCCGTTGAGCGCGCGCATCCAGAAGGCGCGGCGGGTGCAGTCGGATCTCTTCGTTTCCATCCATGCCGACGCCTGGATCAAGCCGGAAGCGCGCGGTTCCTCGGTGTTCGTGCTTTCCGAAAAAGGCGCCTCCAGTTCCGCCGCCCGCTGGCTGGCGCAAAAGGAAAACAACGCCGATCTGGTGGGCGGCGTCAATATCAACGTCAAGGATCCGTTTTTGGCGCGCACCTTGCTCGATCTTTCGCAAACGGCCACCAAGAGCGACAGCCTGCGCCTGGCCAAACTGGTGCTGGGCGAACTGGGCGGCGTCAACCGCCTGCACAAGACGCGCGTGGAACAAGCCGGTTTTGCGGTGCTGAAGGCGCCGGACATTCCCTCCATTCTGGTGGAAACCGCCTTCATCTCCAATCCGGAGGAAGAGCGCAAGCTCGCGGACGAAAAATACCAGAACCAGCTTGCGGAAGCCCTGTCACGCGGCATCCTGCGCTACCTGACACAAAATCCCCCCGCCGCTGGAAAATCCCCCATCGCCTGACCAGGGTTTTTGTTCCACGATTTCACGAAGAGGCGCTCAACCGTTGGTTGCTGCCCGGTAATGGCGCGGGGCTGTTTCGGGCAGGAGATTTCGCGGAGGATATTCCCTCTCGGAACGACGCGCTGGACAAAAGCCTTTCTATCCGTTGGCGCGCCGCGCCTTTTTTCCTTGCTGAAAACGCGAAGAAGCTCTAAACCTTGACGGCCTTTTCCAGCAGACGGGTCACGCGCCAAGTCTTGCTGCGGGAAATTGGACGGGATTCCTCGATTTCCACCTTGTCGCCTTCGCTCATTTCGTTGTTCTCGTCATGCGCGTGGTATTTTTTGGACCGGGTGACGATCTTGCCGTAGATCGGGTGCCTGACCCGCCGCTCGACCAGAACGGTCACGGTTTTGTCCATTTTGTCGCTGACGACCTGACCGACCAGAACACGTCTGCCGCCGCTTTTTTCCGCCGCGTTTTCCGTGATTTCCGCCGCGTTTTCCGTGATTTCCGTAATTTCGCTCATTATTGCGCCGCCTTTTCACGAATGAGGGTGCGCACCCGCGCGATGTCGCGGCGCACCTTGCCAATCTGGCTGGTGTTGGAAAGTTGCTGCGTGGCCTGCTGCATGCGCAGGCCAAACTGCGCCTTCAGGAGCGCCGCGAGTTCAACCTGCAACTCAGTCTCGTTTTTCTGTCTCAGTTCATTCGTTTTCATATCACACCACATGCCGGGTCACGAAAATGGTCGAGAGCGGCAACTTGGCCGCCGCCAGGGTAAACGCCTCACGCGCCAGCGCCTCGGGGACGCCGTCCATTTCATAGAGCACCTTGCCAGGCTGGATTTCCGCCACCCAGTATTCGGGGTTCCCCTTGCCGTTGCCCATGCGCACCTCGGCGGGCTTCTTGGAAACGGGCTTGTCCGGGAAAATGCGAATCCAGATGCGGCCGCCGCGCTTGATGTGCCGGGTCATGGCGCGCCGCGCGGCCTCAATCTGGCGAGCGGTCAGCCGACCGCGCTCCGTGGCCTTCAAGCCCCATTCTCCAAAGGAAACCTTGGCGCCGCGCGTGGCAAGCCCCACGTTGCGCCCCTTTTGCTCCTTGCGGTATTTGCGACGATTGGGTTGCAGCATTTCAAGCACCTGCCTTTCTTACACGCTTGCCGGGCGTCCTGGCTTCACCGCCGGCAGGCTTTTTGTCCGCGCGCGGGGCGCGCGGCTTGTCGCCTTCCGGCGGCTGTTGTTCGCCGCGCTCGCCGCGCGGACGCCGCGTCCGGCGCTCTTCCGCGCCGCCGCCGGGCGCTTCGGCTTCGGGTTGCTCGGTACGCGCCTGCATGTCGCCGCGATATACCCACACCTTGATGCCGATGGCGCCATAGGTGGTTTCGGCGGTGGAAGCGCCGTAATCAATGTCGGCGCGCAGGGTGTGCAGCGGTACGCGGCCTTCGCGATACCATTCGGTGCGGGCGATTTCCGCGCCGTTCAGACGACCGGAACTCATGATCTTGATGCCCTGCGCGCCCAGACGCATGGCGTTTTGCATGGCGCGCTTCATGGCGCGCCGGAACATGATGCGCTTTTCCAGCTGCTGTGCGATGGAATCGGCAATCAGTTGCGCGTGGATTTCCGGTTTCCGGATTTCCTCGATCGACACATGCGCCGACACGCCCATGATCTGCTCCAGATCCTTTTTCAGGGTTTCGATATCGCCGCCCTTTCTCCCGATCACTACGCCCGGACGCGCGGAAAACACAGTGATGCGCGCGTTCTTGGTCGGGCGCTCAATGAGCACGCGGCCAATGGAAGCGTGTTTCAGTTTCCTGCTCAGGTATTCACGAACCATCACGTCCTGGGCGAGCATACCGGGGAAATCCCTGCTGTTGGCGAACCAGCGGGAATCCCAGTCGCGCGTGACGCAAAGACGGAAGCCTGTCGGATGAATTTTCTGTCCCATGCCTGCTCCTTATTTCTTGACCGTTCCGACCGTCACGAGAATATGACAGGTCGGTTTGGATATCCGATTGCCGCGGCCCTTGGCGCGCGCGGAAAACCGTTTCAGCACCGCGCCCTTTTCGACATGAATGGTCTTTACCTTCAGTTCGTCGATATCCGCGCCTTCGTTGTGCTCCGCGTTCGCCACGGCGGACTCCAGCACCTTCTTGAGGAGTGCCGCGCCTTTCTGCGGCGAGAAGGTCAGGATGTCCAGGGCGCTGCCTATCGGCTTGCCGCGCACCAGGTCGGCAATCAGGCGGCCTTTCTGGGCGGAGAGGCGCGCGCCGCGCAATGTTGCAATCGTTTCCATGTGGCTTCTTCCTTATTTCTTCGCTTTTTTGCCGCCCGTGTGCCCCTTGAAGGTACGGGTCAGGGAAAATTCGCCCAGCTTGTGACCGACCATGTTTTCCGTCACATAGACGGGAATATGCTGCTTGCCGTTATGCACGGCAACGGTCAGACCGACGAAATCCGGCAGGATAGTGGAGCGGCGCGACCAGGTCTTGATTGGCCGCTTGTCCTTGCCGCTGCGCGCGGCATCGACTTTCTTCAACAGGTGGGCATCGACAAACGGGCCCTTTTTAACGGAACGTCCCATATTCTCTTACCCCTCAGCGCTTGTGACGACGTTGCACGATCATGTTGTTCGTGCGCTTGTTGTTGCGAGTGCGGTAGCCCTTGGTCGGCTGCCCCCAGGGATTGACCGGCACGCGGCCCTCGCCGGTGCGGCCTTCGCCGCCGCCATGCGGGTGGTCGATCGGATTCATCGCCACGCCGCGCACCGTCGGGCGGATGCCTCGCCAGCGGTTCGCGCCCGCCTTGCCGATTTTCCGCAAACTGTTTTCTTCGTTGCCCACCTCGCCAATAGTGGCGCGGCACTCGATATGCACGCGGCGAATTTCGCCAGACCGAAGACGCAACTGGGCATAAACGCCCTCGCGCGCCAGAAGCTGCACGGAAGAACCGGCGGCGCGCGCCATCTGCGCGCCCTTGCCCGGCAGCATTTCCACGCAGTGCAGGGTGGCGCCCACGGGAATATTGCGAATCGGCAAGGTGTTGCCCGGCTTGATCGGCGCCTCCGGGCCGCTGATTATCTGCTGCCCGGCTTCCATGCCCTTGGCGGCAATGATGTAGCGGCGCTCGCCATCGGCATAACAGAGGAGCGCGATGTGCGCGGAACGGTTGGGATCGTATTCGATGCGCTCGATTTTGGCGGGAATACCATCCTTGTTGCGCCGAAAGTCGATCACGCGGTAATGCTGCTTGTGACCGCCGCCCTGATGGCGCACCGTGATGCGGCCATTGTTGTTGCGGCCTGCCCGGTTCGACTGTTTTTCCACGAGCGCGGCAAAGGGTCTGCCCTTGTGCAGACGCTCATGGACAACCTTGACGACGCCGCGGCGACCGGGCGAAGTCGGCTTGACTTTAACGAGGGCCATTTAAACGTTCCCTCCTTCCACGAAATTGATTTCCTGCCCCGCCTTCAGCGAGACAAACGCTTTCTTCCAGCCCTTCCGCCGACCTTTCATCTGGCGAACGCGCTTGACCTTGCCCTTGACGTTCAGCACCTGCACGGATTCCACCTCAACCTTGAACAACAGTTCGACGGCGGCCTTGATTTCCGGCTTGGCCGCGTCGGCGGCAACGCGAAACACGACCTGATTGCGCTTGTCGGCAACCCAGGTGGCCTTTTCGGAGATTTGCGGCGCCAGGAGCACCTGCAACAGACGTTCTTCTTTCATGCCCACATCTCCTCGAATTTGGCGACCGCGTTCCTCGTCACCAGGACGCGCGGAAAACGCACCAGGGACACCGGATCGGTCTCCTGCGCCTCCAGAACCAGCACCTCCGGCAGATTGCGCGAAGAAAGGTACAGGTTTTCGTTTTCGTACAGTTTCTGATCCGTAATCACCAGAAGACGATCCGAAAGCCCCATGCCTTTCAGCGCCTGCACGAACAGCTTGGTCTTGGGCGCTTCCAGCGTCAGCGCATCGACCACCACCAGGCGATCCTGGCGCACCAGCTCGGAAAGGATGGAAGCCACGCCGACGCGGAACATTTTCTTGTTTACTTTATGGGTGAAGTTTTCCAGCGGAGAATTCGGGAACGCCCGCCCGCCGCCGCGCCAAATGGGACCGGAAGAAGCGCCCGCGCGGGCGCGTCCCGTGCCTTTCTGTTTCCAGGGCTTGTGAGTGGTGTGCTTGACTTCGGCGCGGGTCTTTTGCCGACGGGTTCCGAAACGGGCGTTGGTCTGATAGGCGACGATGATCTGATGCACCAGCGCCTCGTTGTAGTCGCGTCCAAACAGCGCGTCGGAAGCCTGCAAGGGTTCCGCGGCCTGGCCTTGTTGATTGATGACTT
>JAITJU010000311.1 GCA_031278735.1 Zoogloeaceae bacterium | reverse complement strand
ACCTGTTCCGAAGGAATCAATACCGTCCCATACACGTAGCGCGATTCAATCCCCGCACTTCTCAAAAGACCAATCAACAGACTCGCAATGTCGAAGGCGTTGCCCTGCTTTCTGGCAAGCGTCTCTTCCGCGCCCTGCACGCTGCCGTAAGTCGGATAAAAACGGATGTTGTCGTACACCCATTGGTGGATTTGGTACGGATTGTTCCCCAGTTCCGCCGCCAGCGCCTTGATCTCCGCGCTCTGCGGCGCGTCCAGCGTGGGGGAGAGGTCGGGTTTCTGCGGCGCGCCGCGCATCAGGCGCGCCTGCGTTTGAGCCTGTGGCGCGGCAGAGACCGCCGCCTGCGTTTCCAGCTTCAGCGCCGCGTTCAGCTCGGCCTCATCTTCCAGCGCGGCGCGGACTTCTCCCTTCTCCACCCGCCACGGCAGATTCTGCACATCCACCAGACTCGCCGTGGAACTTGCCGGAAGTCCATTCAGGTAATCCTTCAGCGCCGCCTGTCCCGCCGCTTCATCTATCCCGGAGAGCAGTCCCTTCAGCGTCTCGTGGCGACTATTGAGCGCCGCCTCCACTTCCTTCTGGCGATCCGCCGCATCGCCGCTCACCCCAGCCGCCTGCCACGCCGCATTGAGACTCGCCCATTCTTCTTCCAGCCTCCCCTTCTCCGTCTCCAGCTTCGCCGCCAGCGACTTCACCTCCACCCACTGCCCGCCATTCGCCGCAGCCTGAATCCGGGAAAGCAGCGCGCCATAGGCCTCCGCCGCCGTCTGCTCCACTCCCCGCGCAAAACCCTGGCTCTGCACCGCCGCCTGCGCCAGCGGCGACAACGACAGGTTCAGCAGCGCCGCCACCAGCACAAACGAAATGCTCCGCAATGCGCGATACCCAAAACCACAGCGCGGACGACGGTCCACGGCTACCGCCTCCCTTTCGGGATCCCTCAACAGGGCCGCCACAGTGTGCTTCATGCTTCGGTCCTCACTTGATCCGTATCTCGCTTCCCGGCCAATCCACATTCGGGGCACAGCATTTATCCTGGTTCAGCTTGTAGAGGTCATTGTAACCCACCCCATACACCTTTCCCTCTTCCGTCTTGTAGAAGAGATGTTCCTTGCCGCCGCCTATCTCCACCACCTTGCCTTGCGGCGTCCGCTCCGTGGGAAACTCGCCATAAATCATCTTGAAGGCGCTGCCCCCCGTCTGACCCCAGGTGTAGAGTCTGCCGTCACGGGTCAGCGCAAAGGAACCCACATAGCGGGCAAAGAGCCTTTCCACATTCCTGAGCACGACAACCGGTTCGGGACTGGAAATGCTCGTCTTCGTCGTCCCCTGACCCAGGGATGCGTGCAGACCCCAGCCGATCGGACAACAATATTCATCAGTCATCATTTTTTCCCATTGCATGAAGGAGAAGAAGCTGCTGCATCAATTAAAAGACTATATGATAGCGTCTTTGTCAGTTCAGCTTATCTGAGCTATGTCTGGTAATTTTTTTTATAAGCCAATCTGGATACTGGCAAAAGAAATAAGAAAATGGACAAAGCTACATCGACAAAAGTTACAAAAAGAGAAGCAATCTCCACAAAGCTCAAAAACAAGAACACAACTGAAAATATACAACAACATGATAAGGCAAAGATACGTCTAGGCCATACCCATCCATTTTTGCATAAAGAGTCCATAAAATCAAATGACGTTGAGATAATAAAAGATACAACTAGAAACCAACTGATCCATCCTTCTGTCCACCCACCCAAAGAACATCTGATAAACAAGGAAATCGATATTAAACATGACAAAGCCAAGTCATATTTTGAGCCATTGCCTTTCCGGTAGGGAATATAATACCCGTAGAGAGGAATCAATTGAAGAAGCTCTCGTGGATTTGCGCGTGATTTTGCTAACCGCATAACAATAAATTCCTGTAATCAAGGGATTGGAGAAGGTTTAGGATTACAGGCGGCAATAACGCCAGGATACGTCATCAGTTGGTGCCACGCAGATGCTAAAGTTGCCAGTACCGCTAACGCAATTATTGCCCCTACGCCTTCCGCAGCAAACCCAATTCCAAAGATAAAAAGTGTCAACAATCCGAATAGTGTGAGAAATGCCGCCCCACAAAGACCACCTAGATTAACTGCGTCATTCCATAATTCAATTAGCTCATAGTACAGAGCTATTACAGATAAAACAACGACGACAACTGCTAATATAGTTCCAGCAACCCCATCTGTAAAAGACGCCACAATGGAAAGGATAAGAGTAGCAATTGAGGTATATCCAGGATTATTTTTTACCCAATCCAAAAACCCATCAAGAACCCCCCCATTCCCACTCCCCTCGATAACATACCCACCTTCTCCCGTCTCTGGGTCGATGATGGAATAGCCGTATCCTGTCCAGCCGAAGGCGTTGATGGGCTTTTCATGAACGGTCACTTCCTTGCCCGCATTGACAGCGTTCCTGACTTCCTGCCCCACGCTGCCGCCTATCGGCAGTTTTGCCAAGACCGTGCTCGCGTTCTCTTGCGTGATGGTGTAAATCTTCTGCCCTTGGCTTTGCGCTATGGCGATGGCCTTCACCGCGCTGACCGCCTGTCCGCAATCCGGCAGCGCTGGGTTCTGTATTTGTCCGTTCTCGTCAATGTAGCGGCATTGATTCCTGTCCACCCAGAACTGTTCCGGCACCGCGTGTTCCATTGCGCTCATGTGTTGCCCGCGCGTCCGGTTGTACGCGATCCAGCGGTTCTGCGTCGCCGTCTTGCCGTTCTGCGTCAGTTCGGGTTTCGCATTGATTGCAGAGGCTGGGTTATCGTCTTTGACCCAGCGGATATGGCGCATATGCCCCATGTCCAGGTTCAAGCCCTGGAAGGATACCCCCGTCGTCACAATCCCGTAGAGTTGATTCACCTTCACCTGCGCATGGAATACGCCATAGCTCAAGCCCGGCAGGTCGATCATCTCCGCCTGGCTCGCCGCTGTCGTCCCGTAGCTTTGCAGGCTGGCGTAGTAGCCCCAAATGGTGGCGGTAAGCAGGTCGCCCGTGATGTGCTCTCCGGTCAGTCCTTGCAAGGCTCCGGCCTGTTGTTCCTGTGGAAGTTTCTGCGCGGCCTCCAGCGTCGCCTTCGTCTCTTCCATCCGCGTCTTCAGCCTGTCAAGCTGGCTTTGGCTTATCCCCTGAATGGACAGCCCAATCGCCGTCTGCTGCCCGACAATCAGTTGATCCGCCGATTCGTCCCACTGTTGCGTACCGTATCTCGTGAACGCCCCCGCCCCTATCGGTTCGTTGCCCACGTTCTGTGCCGTCCCTTCCGCCTTCAGTTCTCCATCCACCCTGATCTGCGGTTTCAGGCGGATGCTCGCCGGAATCGTCTTCGGCAAATCATTCGGGCTGAGTTGCTGTCCCGGTTGCGGCGTCGGTATCAGGGCTTCCAGCGCCTTCTGCTGGCTCTCGTCCGCCGCTACCCAGGTCAGCGTCACCTTCTTTCCCGCCAATGTGGCCGTCGGCGCTTCAAAGTTCAGAATCGGGCTGTCTCCGTAATACCGGTCATTTTGGCTCGCGTAAATCCGGTAGCGGAACTTCGCCCGCAGGTTGTCCGGCATCTCCGTGAAACGGCTGGCCGTCGCCTGTACCTCATACGGCAAGGTACCCGCGAGATAGGGCAGCGGGTTGATCTTTATCCGCGTCGTGCCCAATACATCCCCTACCGTGCTCTGGCCGTTGTTCTGGGCTTCCAGATAATTCTTCAGTTGCTGCTGGTAGGCCTTGAACTGGCTTTCCACCGCCGTTTGATTGACATTCCTCACCCAGCCTTCCGCTTCATTCACCTCCGCGCCCTGTTGCGCGGCGGTGATGAGGGCTTCGGCGTTGAACGGCACAGCATCCTGCAAGTCCATCCCCTGTGTGTAGGTGTATTGCTTGAAACTCGCGTCCAGCGGCACCCAGCTATCCCCTTCGCTCGTTCCGCCCACATGATCTATCCCCCGTTCCGGGTAGAACTTGATCCATGCTTCCACCCACACATGTTCCATGCGGATCATGGCGATCCTGCCGCCGCTCACCAGACCCGTGTTCGGTATCCCACCCTGCCCCAGTATCTGCTGCGCCGCTTCCGGCGTCTTCGCGTCGCCCACCCAGTTCATTACCTGTTCAGCGGGCATCCGCACCGTGCCATACACGTAGCGCGATTCAATCCCCGCGCTCCTCAGCAGCGCAATCAGCAGGCTGGCGGTGTCGAAGGCGTTGCCGCTCTTCTTCGCCAGCGTCTCCTCCGCCCCCTGTACGCTGCCGTAGGTCGGGAAGAAACGAATGTTGTCATACACCCATTGGTGAATCTTGTACGGATTGTTCCCCAACTCCGCCGCCAGCGCCTTGATCTCCGCGCTCTGCGGCGCGTCCAGCGTGGGGGAGAGGTCTTTCAGGGATTTCGCCAGAGTCAATGCCCGCAGCAGCCAGAGGCAGAGCAGGTACGGCTTCACTCGCTCCGCATACGGAGCAAGATGTAGGCGACGAGGAAGAGAAGAACAATGCATCATGTGTATGATGATAGCAAAAAACCAGGGCGGGAAAAATTTTTCGATCAGGCAATACTGCCGCTGATTCCTTGCGGCAAAACAAAAATGACGGGACTAAACACCTGGCGTCTGCGTCGATCGGGAAAGCGCCCTCGCCCGCTTTTCTGTCGGGGGCAGTCCGCCCGCCAGGCGTGTGGGAAAAACAAGGCTTTGCTGCCGGAAGCCACATGAGTTTTGGTTATTTGGTTTTCCAAAAACGTTCTAAGCCCTGCCGCGCAAATCTTCTAGCATTCCTCTCTTCATTCAATAGACGGAGAGAGCCATGAGCGCCAACACACAAAAACTTCTCGAATTCATTCAGGACATCACCCGCCTGCTGGAGCGCAAAACGGATGAGGCCACCTTGCTTGCCGAAGGCAAAAAACTGGTGGCGACCCTGGTCAGCAGCGACGAATGGCTGCCCGACGCTTTTGCGCGACCGCATCCGCAGCATTATCAGCAGTATCTGCTTTACGCCGACCCGCTGGATCGGCTCTCCATTGTCAGTTTCGTCTGGGGGCCGGGGCAAAGGACGCCGGTGCACGACCATCTGACCTGGGGCATCGTCGGCGGGTTGCGCGGCAAGGAACGGGAAATCACGTTTCAGAAGCAGGCGGACGGCAGCTACAAGGAAACCGGACGCGGCGTTCTGGATGCCGGGGGCGTGACCGCCGTTTCTCCCGACATTGGCGACATTCACGAAGTTTCCAACGCCCTGGACGACCAGCCTTCGATCAGCATACATGTCTATGGCAAAAACATTGGCCGGGTGCGGCGCCATGTATTTGACATCGCCACGGGCGCGGCGAAATCCTTCATTTCAGGCTACAGCAACGATGTGTTGCCCAATCTGTGGAGCGAAGCCGTCGCATGAGCATACCTTCCAGAACATTCGCCGAAGTTCGCGCCTTTCTGCTTGAACGGCGCGAAATCGCCCTGCTGGATGTGCGCGAGGAAGACCCGCACGCGCAAGCGCATCCGCTCTTTGCCGCCAACCTGCCGCTCTCGCGCCTTGAACTGGAAGTTTATGCCCGCCTGCCCCGGCGCGATGTCGCCATCGTCACGCTGGATGACGGCGAGGGTTACGCCGAGCGGGCGGCGCGACGTTTGCTGGCGCTGGGCTACCGCGATGTCGCTGTGCTGGCGGGCGGCGTTTCCGGCTGGCGGGCTGCGGGCGGAGAATTGTTCCGGGACGTGAATGTGCCCAGCAAGGCATTTGGCGAACTGGTGGACGCGACGCGCAATACTCCCGCGCTGACCGCCGAGGCGGTGAAAGGTCTTCTGGATTCCGGGGCGCGCCTCAAGATATTGGACGTGCGCCGCTTCGACGAATACCAGACCATGAGCATTCCCACGGCCATCAATGTTCCCGGCGCGGAACTGGCCCTGCGGGCCGCGACCCTCGCGCCCGACCCAAGGGAAACCCTGATCGTCAATTGCGCCGGACGCACACGCAGCATCATCGGCGCGCAATCGCTCATCAACATCGGCCAGCCGAATCCGGTGTTCGCGCTCAAAAACGGCGCCATCGGCTGGACATTGGCCGGGCTGACGCTGGAACATGGGCAAACCCGGCGCTTTGGGCCAACGCCGGAATCCGCCCGTCAGGAAGCGGCAAGACGCGCGGCGATTCTGGCAGAACGCGCGGGCGTGAGCGCAACGAGCCTGGCGGCAATCAAACCCTGGAAAAGTCAGAGCGGGCGCACGACCTATTTTTTTGATGTCCGCGCCCCGGAAGAATACGCCGCCGGACATCTGCCGGGCTTTCGTTCCGTTCCCGGCGGTCAGCTGGTGCAGGAAACGGAAATGAGCGCCCCCGTGCGCGGCGCGCGCATCGTGCTGTTCGATGACGACGGCGCGCGCGCCAACATGACCGCTTCCTGGCTTGCGCAAATGGATTGGGAAGTCCACACGCTGACGCTGAATGACGCCGCCTGCCTCACGGAACGCGGTTACCGACAAGCGCCGTCGCCGCCCGCGCCAGAGGACGCGCCGCGCGTTTCTCCCGCCGCGTTGTCCGTCTGGCTGACCGACGCCGAACCGCCCATCGTTCTCGATCTCACGGCCTACGCCAATTACCGGCGCGGCCACATTCCCGGCGCCTGGTTTGCGCTGCGCGCCCAGCTTGCCGAGGCGTCATCCAGAATCCCCAGGGCGTCCCGCTACGTGCTTACCTGCGCCAGCGGTCTGCTCGCCCACTACGCGCATGCGGAACTGGCGGCGGCAACCCCCCGAAGCGAGGTCTTTGTGCTGGAAGGCGGCAGCAATGCCTGGAAAGCCGCGGATCTGCCGCTGGAACAGACGGAACATCTGGCTTCCGAACCCCTGGATCGCTACCGGCGTCCCTACGAAGGCACGGACAACAGCATCGCCGCCATGCAAGCCTATCTCGATTGGGAATTCGGCCTCGTCGCCCAACTGGAACGCGACGGCACACACCATTTTCGCGTCCTCTGACGGGGACAGGAATCAGAAGACGAATTCATCCCAAAAACCGGGCAGACGCCCGGTTTTTTATCCCTCCCCAAGCGCCGTGGCCGCCAATTTTCCTGTCTTCTTATGGCGCGCCCGAAGAGCACCAGGCTCTGGTCAAGCGTTTGAAAGCGCTCCCCCGCCGTTCTCCGTCTTCCGATGAACGGCTTCAATCAGGGCGGTCACATTTCCCGGCGGGGTGAAGCGGGAAATGCCGTGGCCGAGGTTGAAGACATGACCGGTGTTGCCGGAGCCGAAGGCTTGCAGCACCTTTTGGGCCTCAGCGGCAATGATTTCGGGCGAGGCAAACAGCACGTTGGGATCGAGGTTGCCTTGCAGCGCCACCTTGTCGCCTACCCGGCGGCGGGCGGCGGCGATGTCGGTCGTCCAGTCGAGGCCGATGCCGGTACAGCCGCTGGCGGCGATTTGCTCCAGCCACTGACCGCCGCCCTTGGTGAAGAGAATGGAGGGAATCGTCGCGCCCGCCCAGGTCTTGTGCGTTTT
>JAITJU010000299.1 GCA_031278735.1 Zoogloeaceae bacterium | reverse complement strand
CTGACGCCTTTCTTGCCCGCCCAATGAGACGCATGGTCGGTCGCGGCGTCTCATGCGCGCGCAAAGGCAGATTCCTGGGCAGATCGTCCGGCGCGGCGGCCGCGCGCATAAAACGCTTGACGATGCGATCTTCCAGCGAATGAAAGGCGATCACCACCAGCCTCCCCCCCGTCCTCAACAGCGCCAGCGCCTGCGGCAGGGCTAATGCGAGCTGATCGAGCTCCTGATTGACATGAATCCGTAAAGCTTGAAAGCTGCGTGTCGCCGGGTCCTGCCCCGGCTCGCGGGAGCGCACGGCTTCGCGTACAAGCGCGGCAAATTCGCCTGTGCTTGCAACAGGCCGTTCGGCCCGAGCAGCCACAATCTTCTTTGCAATCTGGAAAGCAAACCGTTCTTCGCCATAATGTCTGATGACCTCCGTAATTTCCCTGATTTCGGCCCGCGCCAGCCACTCGGCCGCCGTCTCGCCCTGCGTGGTGTCCATACGCATGTCGAGCGGCGCGTCGCGCCGGAAACTGAACCCCCTGCCGCCATCGTCCAACTGCGGGCTGGACACCCCCAGGTCGAACAACACCCCGTCAAAATCAGCCAGCCCCGCTGCCATCGCGCCCGCGCGCAACGCGGCAAAAGGACGGTGCGTGAGCGTAAAACGCGTATCCCGAATCTCTTGCCCGACGCGAATCGCCTCCGGATCCCGATCAAAAGCCAGCAGCCGCCCGCCCTGCCCCAATCGCGCCAGAATCGCCCGGCTGTGCCCGCCGCGCCCAAAAGTGGCGTCGAGATAAATTCCATCCGGCCGCACATCCAGCGCCGCGACCGCTTCCTCCTGCAAAACGGCGACGTGCGTCAAATCGCGCTTCATTGCAGCAGATCCTCCAGGCTCGAAGGCATCAGCGAAGGCATCTGCACACTCAGGTCATTCTGCCGTTCCCAGGTCGCCTCATCCCAGAGTTCGAAACGATTGCCCATGCCCGCCATGACAATTCTTTTTTCCAGCCGCGCAAACTTTCGCAATTCCGGCGCGATCAGCAAGCGCCCCGCCGAATCCACCGTATCGTTGCGCGCGTTCCCGTTCAGTATCCGCTTCAGCCGCTGCGCGTCCGGGATCGTCGAACGCATCAGTTTTTCCTGCACCTGCTGCCAGACGGAACGCGAATAAAGCAGCAGACAACCGTCTGGATGCGCCGTAATGGTCAGTTCCTCCTCGCCCGTCCGCGCAAGCGCCTCGCGGTGCAATGCCGGAATGGCAAAGCGCCCCTTGGCGTCCAACGTGAGCGTAGCGGTTCCTTGAAACATATCCGAGGCAAGATGATAAAGTCCACTTTTGTGAACCTTCACTCCACTTTTTAACACATTCTCCCACTTTAAAACACTCCGAAACCCAATGCAAGCCTTTTTTATATTTTTTTTAATCGAGACAAAGACTTATCGCTTTTTTGCGCACAGCAAAAAATATATTTTTCTTTAGAATCAATGTTTGGCAATTTGAAGTTAAAGTCAATTGTCAGCATTGGGGAGACGGCGGCGAAACGGCAATACAAAGTCACGCCGTGACGCGCCCGCCGATTGCGCGGCTGGCGTTGCCGCCTTCGCCCCCTGACGACCACGGCAGCGGACAAACAAACATGGCGTAGAAATCGCGCGCGACTGAAAAAAGAGCGTTATAATCGCGACTTTTCGTCTTGTCGGACGAGACAATATTGATTGGGCGAACAGCCCAGCCGAAAGGGGGTGATTTTAGATGCCAAGTATTCGCGTCAAGGAAAACGAGCCGTTTGAGGTAGCCATTCGCCGCTTCAAGCGCGCGGTCGAAAAAACCGGCTTACTGACCGAATTGCGCGCGCGCGAGTTCTACGAGAAACCTACCGCGGAGCGCAAACGCAAGGCTGCCGCTGCCGTCAAGCGCCACCACAAGCGTCTGCGCAGCATGACCCTGCCGCCAAAGCTGTATTGATTTTTTGCGCCTCGCAAAGCCGCTCGCCGTTCGAGAGCGGCTTTTTGCGTTATTGCCCAACCCCTTGTCTGCCCCTTGCGGCAGGAGAACAGAATATGAGTTTGCGTTCACGCATTCACGATGACATGAAGATCGCCCTGAAGGCGGGTGAAACCGTGCGCCTGGGGGCAATCCGCCTTTTGATGGCCGCCATTCGACAAAAAGAAGTCGATGAGCGCATTGAGCTTGACGACAAGGGCATTATCGCCATCATCGAAAAAATGGTGAAACGCGGCAAGGAAAGCCTGAACCAATTCGAGGCGGCAAAGCGCCTGGACCTCGCCGCAAAGGAGCGTCAGGAAATCGACGTGCTGTGCGCCTACCTGCCCAAGAAAATGAGCGTCCGCGAAATCGACGCCGCCATTGACGCCGCTTTCCGCGAAACCGGCGCGACGACGGTCGCCGACATGGGCAGGATCATGAGCATGCTGAAAGCGCAATTGGGCGGCAAGGCGGATATGGGCATGGTATCGGGACGGGTCAAGGCTCGCCTCGGCTGACGATAGGGCGCGCATGATCCCGGAATCTTTCATTCAGGACATGCTGGCGCGGGTCGACATCATCGACCTGATCAACAAATATGTGCCGCTGAAAAAGGCAGGAGCCAATTACATGGCCTGCTGTCCTTTCCACAGCGAAAAAACGCCTTCTTTTACCGTCAGTCCGGTCAAGCAGTTTTATCACTGCTTTGGCTGCGGCGCGCATGGCACGGCCATCGGCTTTCTCATGGAATATCAAGGCATGGGTTTTGTCGACGCGGTCAAGGAACTGGCGGCCTCAATAGGAATGCAGGTTCCGGAAACGCGCGATCATGTCGGCGGCGCGGAACAAAGCGGACGCTTACGGCGTTTGAGCGAGCGCATGAGCGAGGCGCACGTTTTTTACAAGGCCGCCCTGAAAAAAAGCGAACGCGCCATCGCCTATCTGAAAAAACGGGGATTGAGCGGCGAAGTGGCGGCAAGATTCGGCATGGGCTACGCGCCAGAAGGCTGGCAAGCGTTGCAGGCGGTGTTTACGGATTACGCTTCCCTGGAGATGCTGGAAACCGGATTGGTCATCGACGGCGACAACGGACGCCGGTATGACCGTTTCCGCGATCGCATCATGTTTCCCATCATCAGCGCCAGGGGCGAGGTCATCGGCTTTGGCGGGCGCGTTCTGGAAGAAGGCGACCCCAAGTATCTGAATTCGCCGGAAACACCGCTCTTCGAGAAAGGGCGGGAACTCTTTGGCCTGCCGCAGGCGCGTCAGGCGCTGCGCGATGAAAACTGCGCCATCGTGGTGGAAGGCTACCTGGATGTAATCGCGCTGGCGCAGCATGGCGTCGGCAACGCGGTAGCCACGCTGGGCACGGCGACGACGTCGACGCATGTGCAAAAACTCTTGCGGCAGGCGGATCGCGTGGTTTTCTGCTTCGATGGCGACGCCGCCGGACGCAAGGCCGCCGCCAAGGCGCTGGATAACGCGCTGGAATCGCTGGCGGACAACAAGGCGCTCGCCTTCGCCTTTTTGCCGGAACCGGAAGATCCGGACAGTTTTATTCGCAAGGCGGGCAAGGCGGCGTTTACCCGCCTGATTGCCCAGGCGACGCCGCTCTCCGATTTTTTGCTGCGTGAAGTAAGCGCGCGTTGTGATTTGACCACTTCGGAAGGCAAGGCGCGTCTGATATAACGTGGCAGTCCTGTTCCGATCCCAAGTCGAGTTACGTGGGATTTGTGGTGGATGA
>JAITJU010000240.1 GCA_031278735.1 Zoogloeaceae bacterium | reverse complement strand
CGACCTCCGCATTGCGAACGCGGCGCTCTCCCAGCTGAGCTACTTCCCCGAAAGCGGGCGCAATTCTACAACAGGGCGACGCAAAAGGTTCAAGTTTTTTATGAGGGCGCATGGACTCTCGGCGCATCCTTCTTTTTCTCGCAGCCGTCAGCGCCGGAAGGAGGCGACGCCTGCCAATCGCTTCCTTGCGGGGGCATGGGTTGGTAAATGCTGACGGGGCGTTGTTTGCCCTTGACCTGGAGGGTGTCCAGGAACTGGAAGGAGAAGCGCTCGCCGCATTGCGTCATGGTCGCCTCGCTGACGATCACGGGGACGCCATATTGGGGGCAGAGGCTTTCCAGGCGCGAGGCGAGATTCACGTTGTCGCCGATCAGGGTGTAATTGACGGTATCCGCCGTTCCCATGTTGCCGACATAGACGGGGCCGGTGTGGATGCCCGCGCCGATGGCGATGGTCACGCCGAATTCGGCGTGAAGCTCAGGGCGCAGGCGCGCGAGTGTCTCCTGCATGGCGAGCGCGGCGGATACGGCGCGAATGGCGTGGTTCGGCACATCCAGCGGGGCGTTCCAGAACGTCATGAGGGCGTCGCCGATGAATTTGTCCACCGTGCCGCTGCTTTCGCGCACCAGCGCGGTCATGGGCGTGAAATAGCGGTTCAGGAGCGCGACGATCTGTTGCGGCGTAAGCTGTTCCGAAATGGAAGTAAAGCCCCGGATGTCGGTGAAGAGAATGGAGACCTCGCGTTCCTCGCCCGCCAGCAGGTCGCCGCGCGCTTTGGTGATGCGCTTGACGATTTCGGGCGAAACGTAGTGGGAAAAGGCGTTGCGCAGGACGAGTTTTTGTCTTTCCTCTTGCCAGAAGCGCAAGAACAGCAGACTGGCGCCCAGCGCGACGATGGTCAGCGCGACATAAAGCGGCGAAACAAAAAGTCCTTCCGCGAACAGGAAGCGCGCGCCCAGAATGGCGGCGGCGACGAGCAGAAGGGCAAGCGGCAGATAGACGCGGGGACGCGCCACGCCGAAAGCGACGGCGGCGATGAGACCGGCGCAGAGTATGGCAAGGCATTGCAGGAAAGGCGTCCAGAAAGGAACGCTGATGGCGTTCTGCGTCAGGATGGCGTCGATTACGGCGGCGTGGATTTCCACGCCGGGATATATCGGATCGAGCGGCGTGGCGCGGATGTCCAGCAAGGCGGGCGCGGAAGTGCCGATGAAGACGACGCGCCCTTCAAGGGCGTCCGGCGGCAGCGCGCCGGTCAATATGTCGCGGGCGCTGATGTAGGGATAGGTCTTGCGCGGGCCGATGAAGGGAATATGCATCATGCCGCTCGCGGAAACCGGAACGCGATAATCCCCGACGCGCACGGCGGCAAGACCATCCACGCCGGATTCCACGATGATGTTTTCGATTTCCAGCGCGCGCATCAGGACGCGCAGGGCAAGAGAGGGATAGACGTTTTCTCCAATCCGCATCAGAAGCGGCGCTTGCCGCACGATGCCGTCCCAGTCGGGCGCGACGTTGATGAAACCGGATGGCGCGGCGTCGCGCAGGGTCTCATGGGGTTGGCGAATGCTGGTCAGGCTGGGCAATCGCGCCTCGAAGGGCAAGTCGTCGGAGTGGCCGCGGGCAATGACGCGAATGCCGGAATCCGGCGGCGCTTCCTTCGCTTCCCGCGGATCGTCGAAACGTCCGTACATGCCCAGCACAACCGGCGCCCGGCGCAACGATTCGGCAAAAATCCGGTCGTAATCGTGAAGCTGGGGAGGCAAGCCGCTGAACCCGAGATCCAGCCCCCGGTCGCGTTGCAGGGCGGCGCGCATTTCCGCCGGGGAAGCGCGATCCGCCTCGGAAAACAGGATATCGACGCCGATGGCGGCCACCCGGTAACGATTGAGCGCGTCGATCAGATCGGCCAGCCGGTAGCGCGGCCAGGGCCATTGACCCTGCGCGGCAAGCGAGGCTTCGTCGATGTCGATGATGACCATCAGGCTTTGCGCGGGATCTTGCGCGCCGCCAAACGGCGCGGGAGCGGCGCGCAGGGGCAGCAGCGCGTCGTAGATTTTCAGGTCCAGGCGGGAGATGAGCGCGGGCTGGGCGATGTAGAGCGACAACATGCCGACGATGACGCCAAGGCTGATGAGAAGCGCCAAAAGCCTGGGCGCGTTCCGGGAAAAAAGCCTGTTCATGTCGCCCTCCGCCCCGAAGCGCCCGCTTCACAGGTCCGGGAAGCGTTGATAGATCAGGTGCAGCATGTCGGCGAGTTCCCGCATGCAGGCCGCCAGATGGGGGTCGAAATGTTCGCCCGCTTTTTTTTCGATGAATTCCAGGGCGTCCTCCATGCGCCAGGGTTTCTTGTAATGCCTCGTCGACACCAGGGCGTCGAATACGTCCGCGATGGCGACGAGGCGCGCGCCCAGGGGAATATCCTCTCCCGCCAGCGTTTTCCCGTCGATGGCGGGATAGCCGCGTCCGTCCCATTGCTGATGATGATGCAGGGCAATGTCATGGGCAAGCCGGGAGATGTCGGAAGTGTCCCCAGCCAGGATGGAGGCGCCGATTTCCGTATGCCTGCACATGACGGCGAACTCCTCATCGGTCAGTTTGCCCGGCTTTTTCAGGATGAGGTCGCTGATGCCCACCTTGCCGACATCGTGCAGCATGGCGGCCAGACGAATGCGACTTTTTTCGTAACGAATTTTCTCCGGCGGCAGGCCGCTTTTTCCCACCCAGCGCTGATACAGCTCCGCGGCAACCGCGCCCACCCGTTCCGCATGCGGCCCGGTCTCGGAAGGATCGTGCACCCGCGCCATTTTCAGGATGTTGTAGACGTTTTTCCGGTAGAGCGCGTTGTGCATGACGACGCCGCCCGCCTCACGCGCCAGGAGGCGGACGGTATAGACCATGTTGAGCGTGAAAGGCGCGGTCTGCCGGGGTGCGCCAAGGGTAAGACGGTTGATGACCTGCAACACGCCGGAAATCCTGCCTTCCAGATCGAGAAAAGGCACACTCAGCATGGATTTTGTGCGATAGCCGGTTTTCTTGTCGAATTCATCATTGAAGCGATAGGGCGCGTCAGGCGGCAATTTGCGGACATCATCCAGATTCAGCGCCTCGCCGGTGCAGGCGACGTAACCGGCGATGGATTCCTCGGTAATGGGCAAACGGCTGGTGCTGTAGGCGGATTTGTGGGCATCGCTGACGGAAAACAGGCTGTCATTATGCGTATAGGCGAAAACCAGCTCATCGTTATCCACCAGAAAAATCGTGCCCGCGTCGGCATTGGTGATGGTGCGCGCCATGGCGAGAATGCGATCCAGTGTGACGCTTTCATCCTTGTACTGCGACAGTTCATCGAGAAAGCGCAGCATCCAGTCGCTTTCCAGATGGGCGCTGGGAATCGGGCCATCCGGCGAAAAGTGCATGTTCTCGCGGGCAAGATAGACGCCCGGTCCGTCAGGAATCGCGCTGACGTGCAATTCCTGCGCCACGCGATCGAGTTCCTGATCGCTCCTGCCGACTTCATGATGCGTGAGGATGAGGTTACGCGCCCCGGTGCCGCAGGAAACGGCAACCCAGTCTTCCCAGGCCGAATGCCCCCAGCCCTCCTTGTAATCGTTGTGATCATAAGTGGCGTCCACCACGGCGATGTCCGTATCCCGCAACATCTCGGCGGCGGCGGCGCGCGACGCTTCATTCGCCATGATTTCGTGATCGCCGCTGTAAAAAAACCGCGCCGCGTCGACATCGACGCGATACCCCAGACAACCATCTGGATGACAGGTCGGCACGGCAGTGACGCGCATCTTGTCCGCTCCGATGCAAACTTCCTCGTTGGCGCGAATGCGATGCTGGATGATGCTGCCCTTGAGCGTATCGAAGGCCACGGGAAAAACGCCGCCCGCGAAAAAATAATCCGGCAGATAACTAAGCCAGTCGGGCAGATACAAATGCGTCGTCCAGCGCGGCGAATGCAGCGGCTTGAAAAACCACAGGCCAATGATGTGATCGACGTGGGCATGCGTGATGAACAGATAACATTCGCCGCTGTCCGGCAGGAGGTTGCCCGCCTCGCGCAGCCCGGTTCCCGCGTCGAAAAAAACGCGCGTCCCCGCGTTGCTGCACAACTCGATACAGGCGGTGTTGCCCCCATAAAAAGAGGTGTCCAGCGCAGTCGAGGCCATGCTGCCGCGCACGCCCCACAAGGTTATTTCCATTTTTTCTCGCTCTCCGACCGTTGCGGGCGGCAAGCCCTTGCGGACAAACAATTACGCCGCATGAGCGCGGCGCGGGAACCTTGGGGATTGTATCGCGTTTCGTCACAGGAAAAGACAAGAGGACAAGAAAACGCAGGGCAATCGCATCTGCCCTCAGGAACATGCGAAACCCTGCTTTCCCATCGCCAGACCGCGGGATGAAAATGGCGGGGGCATCACGCTCCCGCCGCTTGTCCTCCGGCCTCAATCCGCCTGTTTGCGCAAGAAGGAAGGAATGTCGCGCGCAGCGATGCCGCTGTTTTCCAGCGCGTCAATGGTGGCGCGGTGACGGCGGCGCGCAACGGCGGGAAGCTCCGAATCATCGTCGCGCGAGCCGACGGAATCATGCGTGCCCGTATTGAGGATGACGCGGAAATCGCGCACAGGCTCCTCCTGAAGCTGCTTTTGCCCCAGGCCGGTCACCACCACGGTGACGCGCAGCTGATCGCCCATGCTCTCGTTGTACGCCGTGCCAAAAATGATGTTCGCGTCCTTGGCGGCGAAACTCGTGACGGTCGCCATGACTTCGTTGACTTCCTTCATTCGCAGGGAAGCCTTGGCGGCAGTGATATTGACCAGCACGCCGCGCGCGTTCGCAAGCTCGATGCCTTCCAGCAACGGCGAAGCCACTGCCTGCTCGGCGGCAATGCGCGCGCGATCGAGGCCGGCGGCGGTGGCCGAACCCATCATGGCGCGACCGGTTTCCCCCATCACGGTGCACACGTCCTCGAAGTCGACGTTGACCATGCCATGCTCGGTGATGATTTCGGAAATGCCGCCGACTGCGTTTTTCAGCACTTCATTTGCCGCCCGGAATCCTTCATCCATGCCTGCGTCGCCGCCCAGTACCTCCAGAAGCTGTTCGTTCAGGATGACGATCAGTGAATCGACGTGCTGCGAAAACTCGGCAATCCCCGCTTCGGCGTTTTTCATGCGCTTGCCGCCCTCGAAGTGAAAGGGCTTGGATACCACGCCAACGGTGAGCACGCCCATTTCCTTCGCCACTTCGGCCACAATGGGCGCCGCGCCGGAACCGGTGCCGCCGCCCATGCCGGCGGTAATGAAGACCATGCGCGCGCCTTCAAGGACGGCGCGAATGTCTTCGCGATGCTCTTCCGCCGCCGCCCTTCCCACTTCCGGCCTGCCGCCCGCGCCCAATACGCCAAGCGCCAGCTTGCGACCGGCGGGAGAATTGTCCAGCGATTGCGCGTCGGTATTGGCGGCGATGAATTCCACGCCCTGCACCTTTTCCGCGATCATGTGGTTGATGGCATTGACGCCGCCGCCGCCCACGCCCACCACCTTGATGATGGCGCTCAATCCCTCTTGCCCCTCTTTATCGATAATTTCAAACATCGTCGTTTCCTCCGTTTTGCAAAAGTTGAAAATAAAAAAACTCAAAAATTCTTTTTGAACCAGGAGAACAAATCGTTCCTGAAATCCCGCCAGGTGCGTTTTTTCTCGATTTTCAGGCCCCGGCGGCATTCTTCCTGCGCCACCATCAGCAGCCCGTAGGCCGTGGAAAAACGCGCGTTGCGCACCACGTCCGACAATCCGCCCGAATACTTGGGCGCGGCCTGGCGCACCGACATATTGAAAATTTCCTCGCCCAGCTCGACCATGCCCGGCATGAGCGAAGCGCCCCCCGTGATGACGATGCCGGAAGAGAGCACTTCTCCATAGCCCGCGCGGACGATTTCCTTCAGCACTTTTTCGTAGATTTCCTCCACCCTGGCCTGAATCACGTTCGCCAGCGTGTGCCGCGAAACCTTGCGCGGCGGACGTTCATCGACGCCGGGCACGTCCAGGAAATCCTCCGGATCGGCCAACTGCGCCAGGGCGCAGCCGTAGCGGCACTTGAGGTCCTCGGCGTCGCGCCGCGGCGTGTGCAGCATCATGGCGATGTCCGTCGTTATCAGATCGCCCGCGTCGGGAATGACCGCCGTATGACGAATCGCGCCGCGCGTCCAGATGGCGATGTCCGTAGTGCCGCCGCCAATATCCACCATGCACACGCCCAGGTCCTTTTCGTCCTGCGAGAGCACGGCGTAACTGGAGGCCAGCGGTTGCAGCACGATGTTGCTCACTTCCAGCCCGCAACGGCGCACACACTTGATGATGTTCTGGGCGGCGGACACCGCGCCGGTGACGATATGCACCCTGACTTCCAGGCGCTTGCCGATCATGCCGATGGGTTCGCGGATGCCGCCCTGATCGTCGATGACGAATTCCTGGGGCAGTACGTGCAGAATTTCCTGCCCTGTGGGCGTAAGACGGGCGCGCGCGGTTTCCAGCGTTCGCGCCACATCCGTCGGGCTGACTTCCTCGTCGGCGATGGCGACCATGCCGTCAGAGTTGAAACTCTTGATGTGGCTGCCCGCAATGCCGGTATAGACCACATTCACCTTGCAGTCGGCCATCAACTCCGCTTCGGCGACGGCGCCGGAAATGGCCGCCACGGTCTCCTCGATATTGACCACCACGCCGTTTTTCAGGCCGCGCGAATCGTGCATTCCCCTGCCGATGACGCTCAGTTCGCCTTCCACTGTCAATTCCGCCGCCAGCACCACGATCATGGACGTGCCAATGTCCAGGGCGACAATCAAATCCTTGTTTTCCTTACTCATCTCCCCTGCCTCCATGGCTCGCTTGCGCGCCCGCCGGATAAAGGGCAAAGCCGTTGGGATAACGCAAATCCACGACGCGCGCGGGCGGCGTCCGCCCCGCCACGACGGATGGATACAGATCGACAAAACGCCGCAACCGCCAGATGATCGGGAAACGCGCCTGCTCCCGCCCCAGTTTCAGCTTCATCTTGTTGGCAAGCTCCATTTCCAGCGCCTGCCGCGCCGAAAGCGACAAGGCGACGGGCATGAGGGAAACGCGCGCCAAAAGCCGCGCGCTTTCGCCATAACGCCGCAACAAGAAGGCGGCGCTGCCTGGCGGCCCGGAGAGACGCGGCAGGGAGAATTTGCCGCCCACCGGCAAATCGGGCGGGTTGGCGGCAAAAACTTCCCCGTGGATATTGACCCATTCGTTGCCCGAATCGCCCCAGTAAGCTCTGGCTTCCTGCTCTTCCAGCGTGACTTCCAGACGGTCGGGCCAGACTCGGCGCACACGAGCGCGGCGCACCCAGGGCAGACGCTCCAGCGCCTCGCGCGCGCGCTCCGCCGAAAGACTGAAAAAATTGCCGCGCAAACGCCCGGAAAGCGATTCCTCCAAATCCTGCGCGGACACGAAACGCGCGGGCGCGGCAAACTGCACCACGCGCACCGGCGCGAACGGCATACGCAGAAACGCTATTGTCGGCAAAGCCAGCAATATCGCCCATCCAGCGGCAAACAACATGTCCGCCAGCACATTGAGAAATCTGGGTTGGTGCCACATTCATTCTTTCTCGAAAATCCTCAAAGATTCTGTTTAATCAATCAGTTTCACTGCTTTCTTGATAAAGCACTTTTAATACCAGCTCTTCATAGCTGATTCCAGCGGCTTTCGCCGCCATCGGCACCAGCGAATGCGAAGTCATGCCGGGCGAGGTATTGACCTCCAGAAAATAGTGCGCGCCCGCTGCGTCCATGAGCACGTCGATGCGTCCCCAGCCTGCGCCGCCCAGAATCCGAAAGGCTTTTTTCGCGCCTTCCTGAATCTCTTTTTCCTTTTCCGGCAACAGGCCGCAGGGGCAAAGGTACCGGGTGTCGTCGCGCAGATATTTGGCGTCGTAATCGTAAAAGGCCGCGGCAGGCTCGATTTTCACCATCGGCAAGACGGTATCGCCCAGCAGCGCCACCGTGTATTCGCCGCCCATGATGCCCGCCTCGGCCATTACCAGCGCGTCGTGCCGTCTCGCCGCCTGGTAGGCCGCTTGCAATTCGCCCGTTTTTTCCACCAGCGAGATGCCCACCGACGATCCTTCGCGCACGGGTTTTACGAACAAGGGCAGACCCAGCCGCGCTTCCGCCGCGGCGAAATCCGTACTGTCGTCGAGCAGCGCGTAGTCGGGCACCGGCAGATTCGCCGCCTGCCAAAGCAGTTTGGTGCGAAATTTATCCATGCCCACGGCGGACGCCAGGACGCCGGAACCGGTGTAGGGAATGCCCATGAGTTCGAGCGCCCCCTGTATCGCGCCGTCCTCGCCGTGCTTTCCATGCAAGGCAATGAACACGCGGTCGTAACGCCGCAAGCTTTCCAGCGCCTCTTGCGCCGGATCGAAGGGATGCGCGTCCACGCCCCGGCTGCGCAGTGCCGCCAATACGCCAGCGCCGCTTTGCAGGGAAATTTCGCGTTCGGCGGAAGTTCCGCCCAGCAAGACCGCCACTTTGCCCGGATTCTTCATGCTGTCTCCCTTTCCACCAACGGGTTCATGCAACAGATTTTTTCCGCCACGGCATCGATGGATCCCGCGCCCAGAGTCAGCACCACGTCGCCGTCCCGCGCCGCCTCAACCACCCGTTCCGGCAGATCGGCCAGATGCTCGACGAACACGGGCTCCACCTTGCCGACCACGCGCACGGCGCGAGCGAGACTGCGGCTGTCGGCGGCGACGATCGGCGCTTCGCCCGCCGCGTAAACGTCGGTGAGGAAAAGCGCGTCGACACTGGAGAGCACATCGACGAAATCCTCGAAGCAATCGCGGGTTCGGGTATAGCGGTGCGGCTGAAAGACCGCCAGCAGACGTCTGCCGGGAAACGCGCCCCGGGCGGCGGCCAGCGTCGCCGCCACTTCCGCCGGATGGTGGCCATAATCATCGACCAAAGTGAAGCGACCGCCGCCTTTTTCCGCGCTGATCGCAAAATCGCCGTAGCGCTGGAAGCGCCGCCCCACGCCCCTGAATTCAGTCAGCGCGCGCAGAACGGCGTCGTCGCTCACCTGCAACTCCGTCGCCACGCCGATGGCCGCCAGCGCGTTCAGGACGTTGTGCGTCCCCGGCAGATTGAGCGTGATGGGCAGCCTCGACGTTTTGCCGTTGACGCGCACGGCGTCAAAGCGCATCCGGTCGCCTTCGGCGCGGATGTTCTCGGCGTAGAGACTGGCGTCCGGCGACAGGCCGTAGCGCACCGCCTGACGGGAGACTCGCGGCAGAATCTCGCGCACGCGCGGGTCATCCTGGCAGAGCACCGCCACGCCATAGAAGGGCAGGCGATTCAGGAATTCGACAAAGGTTTGTTGCAGGCGGGAAAAATCGTGCCCGTAGGTATCCATGTGATCGGCGTCGATGTTGGTGACGACGGAAATCACCGGCGACAGGTGCAGGAAGGAAGCGTCCGATTCGTCGGCCTCGGCCACGAGAAAATCGCCCTTGCCCAGGCGCGCGTTGGCGCTCGCCGCGTTCAGGCGGCCGCCAATGACAAAGGTCGGGTCCAGCCCGGCCTCCGCCAGTATGCTGGCAACAAGGCTGGTGGTGGTGGTCTTGCCATGCGTTCCGGCAATGGCGATCCCCTGTTTCAGGCGCATCAGTTCGGCGAGCATCAGCGCGCGCGGCACCACGGGAACATTTGCCTGGCGCGCGGCTTCCACTTCCGGGTTATCCGCCTTCACGGCGGTGGAAGTGACGACGGCATGCGCCCCCGCGATATTTTCCGCCGCGTGACCAATGCGGATGCGCATACCCTGTTTTTCCAGCCGCGCGGTCACGCCGGAAGCCTTGAGGTCGGAGCCGGAAACCGTGTAGCCCAGATTGAACAGCACCTCGGCAATGCCGCTCATGCCGGAACCGCCAATGCCAACGAAATGAATGTGTTTGACCTTGTGCTTCATGCGGCGCACTCCTCGATATGACGCGCAACAGCCAGCGTCGCGTCGGGACGCGCCAGCATATGAGATTTTTTTGCCATTTCCAGCAACTGACTGCGGCTGTAATTGCCTGTCAGCGCCACGGATTCAGGCGTCAGCCGATCCTGCGGCAACAGGATGCCGCCGCCCGCCAGGGTGAGGAAACGGGCGTTATGCGTCTGATGGTCATCGACCGCATGCGGGAACGGCACCAGAATCGCGGGGACGCCGACGATGGCCAGTTCGGCGATGGTAATCGCTCCGGCGCGGCAGATCGCCAAATCCGCCCAGGCGTAAGCGCCCGCCATGTCCTCAATGAAACTGACGCAGTGCGCCTCGACGCCCGCATCGGCATAATTGGCGCGCAAAGTTTCCAGATGCCGCTCGCCCGCCTGATGCACCACTTCCGGACGCAACCCTACCGGCATCAGCGCCAGACCTTGCGGCACCGCCTCGTTCAATGCCTGCGCGCCCAGACTGCCGCCCACGACCAGCAATTTGAACGGGCCTTCGCGCCCAGCGAAACGCGCCTCCGGCGGCGGCGATTGCAAAATGTCGGCGCGCACCGGATTCCCCACCCAGACGCCGCGCCGCAGGACATCCGGGAAACCGGTCAGCACCCGGCTGGCCAGCGGGGACAGGACGCGATTCGCCAATCCGGCAATGGCGTTCTGCTCGTGGATGACCAGAGGAATGCCCAACATCCAGGCCATGAGCGCGCCGGGAAAGCTGATATAGCCGCCCATGCCCAGCACCACGGCGGGACGCAGGCGGTGAATCGCCTTCGCCGCCTGCCAGCAGGCGCACAACAGATGAATGGGCAGCATCAGCTTGCGCGCCAGACCCTTGCCGCGCAAGGCGGCAAAACGCAGATACGTCATTTCAAAACCATGCTTGGGCGCCAGCCGCGCTTCCATGCCTTCCGGGTTGCCCAGCCAGCATACCCGCCAGCCTGCATCGCGCAGGGCAATCGCCACGGACAGCGCCGGGAAGATGTGTCCGCCAGTGCCCCCGGCCATGATCAGGACGGTCTTTTGCGCCGCATTCATGATGTCCCTCCCCGCATGAGCTGGCGATTGCCCCAATCTACGCGCAATAAAATGCCAAAGGCAATGCAGTTGGCGACGATGCCGGAACCGCCGAAGCTCATCAGCGGCAACGTCAATCCCTTGGTGGGCAGGAGACCGACATTGACGCCCATGTTGATAAAACTCTGTATGCCAAACCAGATGCCAATACCCATTGTCACCAGCGCCGGATAGACGCGATTCAGCTGCACGCACTGGTGCCCCACGGCAAAGATGCGATACACTAGGAGGGCAAACAGGAAAACCACGGTCGACACGCCAATGAACCCCAGTTCCTCGGCAATAATGGCAAGCAGGAAATCGGTATGCGCTTCCGGCAGATAAAAGAGTTTCTGCACACTCGCGCCCAAACCCACGCCAAACAATTCCCCTCGCCCAAAAGCGATTTCGGACTGCGTCAGCTGGTAGCCCTTGCCGAATGGATCGCGCCAGGGGTCGAAAAAACTGAACATGCGTTCCAGGCGATACGGCTCGATGATGATCAGGACGGCGAATGTCGCCAGCAGACAGACGAAGAGCACGGCAAAGAGCCGCATTTTCATGCCCGCGAGAAAAAGAATGCCCATGGCAATGGTGATGATGATCACGAAGGCGCCGAAATCCGGCTCCTGCAACAGAAGCCAGCCGACCAGCACCATGACGCTCGCCATCGGCAAAAAAGCGCGCTTGACGTCGCACATGAGATTCATTTTGCGAACAGCATAATCCGCGCCATACAGGACGACGAACAGTTTCATGAATTCAGAGGCTTGCAGATTCACCAGACCCAACGATATCCACCGTCGCGCGCCGTTGACTTCCCGACCCACGCCGGGAATCAGCACGATGATCAAAAGCGCCACGCCCAGCAAAAACAGCCAGAGCGCGGCCTTCTGCCAGATTTTCATCGGCGCGAGAAACGCTGCCGCGCCGCAGATGAGACCGATGACCAGAAAACCGCCATGCCGCAGGAGAAAATAGCCGGTGTAGCCGAAGGCGCGATTGCCTTCGGCGTAGGCAATGGAGGCGGAATAGACCATCACCAGACCAAAGCCCAGCAGCAGGATGCCGCTCCAGAACAGCGCCGGGTCGATTTCGTATGCCGGACGCCGACTGGCCGCCTCACGCGAAGCCAAACGCAGGGAAAGCGGCGTCATGTCGCCCCTCTGTTCTTGCGGACGCGCCTTGCCGTCTTCACGGATTTTTTCGCCGCGCTCGCGCCCGCCGGATCGCTCGCCATATCCTCAAACGCGCGAATAAAAACGGCGGCGCGGTCGGCGTAATTCTTGTACTGATCGAAACTCGCGCAGGCGGGCGAGAGCAAAACGCAATCGCCGACGCGCGCCTGCCCGGCAAGCCAACGCACCGCCGCCGACATGTTCGCGCAGAACTGCACCGGCAAGCCGCAATCCGCGACTGCCTCGCCAATCAGCGCGCCGTCGCGCCCGATGAGCGCCACGGCGCGGCCATGTGCGCGCAGCGCGGGCAACAGCGGCGTGAAATCCTGCCCCTTTCCCTCGCCGCCGAGAATCAGCGCCGTCTTGCGCCCCATGCCGTTGAGCGCCGCCAGCGTCGCGCCGACATTGGTGCCCTTGGAATCATCGATATACAGTACGCCCGCGATTTCCGCCACAGGCATGACCCGGTGCGGCAACCCCTGAAAACGCCGCAAGGCGGGCAACAACCGCTGGCTGTCGATGCCTGCGGTCGCGCAAAGCGCCAGCGCCGCCATGACATTGGCGGCGTTGTGCAGCCCCTTGAGCGGCAGATCGTCCAGTCCGATGAGCGGCGTCGCGCCGCAATGCAGGACGCCGTCCAGAATGCCGTAATGTCCGGGACGCGGCGGCTCATCCAGACCGAAGGTAATCATCCGTCCCAGATTCTGCCAATTGCCCATGCCGAGAGACCAGTCGTCGTCGCGGTTCAACACCTGGCTCGCCCCGCCCCGGAAAATGCGCGCCTTGGCGGTGGCATAACACGTCATGTCGCCATGTCGATCCAGATGATCTTCCGCCACGTTCAGCACCGTCGCCGCAGAAAAGGGCAAATAATGGCTGGCTTCCAGTTGAAAGCTGGAAAGTTCCAGCACCCAAACCCTGGGCAGGGCGCCCGCGTCCAGCGCCGTCATCAGCGCATCCAGCAAGGAGGGCGAAATATTGCCGCAGGCAATGGCATCCATGCCGACACCATTCAGGAGATGGGCGGTCAGCGCCGTGGTCGTGGTCTTGCCGTTGCTGCCGGTAATCGCCAACACCAACGCGTCGGGCTGGCAATCATCCAGCGCCGCCATGAACAAATCGACTTCCGAAACCACCTTGACGCCGGAAGCGATAATTTCCGGCGTCTGGAGCGGTACGCCAGGCGAGATGGCAATAGCGTCAATCGCGTGAAAATTTTTTGCGTCGAAAGGGCCGACGGCGACTTCCACTTCCGGCGCGAAGGCGCGCAGCGCCGCCAATCCTGGCGGCGCTGCGCGGCTGTCGGCCACGCGCGCCAGCGCGCCCTGGCGATGGAGCCATTTCGCCATCGCCAGCCCGGACTCGCCCAG
>JAITJU010000234.1 GCA_031278735.1 Zoogloeaceae bacterium | reverse complement strand
CGGCGCGGATGGCGGGCAGGCGGCTGGCGACTTCTTCCGCGTCCAACCGCGCGGAACCCGTCACGCCTTTGAGCGACACGTAATACACGTAGCCGCTCGCCGCTTTCGCCACCTGTTCGTAACGCGCGGGGGACGAGGTGGGCGCGAGCAGGAAGATGGGATCCAGGTCGCGGCGGCGCAGGGCGGCGGCAAAATCGGCGGCTTCTTCCAGCGGATAATCCACCACCAGAACGCCATCCACGCCCGCTTCCCGCGCGGCCTGGGCAAAGGCTTCCCGCCCCATCGCCTCGATGGGGTTGGCGTAGCCCATGAGCACCACCGGCGTTTGCGCGTCCTGTTCGCGGAATTCGGCGACGGCGGCCAATACCTTTTTCAGCGTCATGCCGTTTGCCAGGGCTTTTTCGGAAGAACGCTGGATGGTGGGGCCCTCGGCCATCGGGTCGGAAAAGGGCACGCCCAGCTCGATCACGTCCGCCCCGGCGCCCGCCAGCGCGCGCATCAGGGGCACGGTCAAATCCAGGCGCGGAAAACCCGCCGTGATGAAGGGAATCAGCGCCTTGCGACCGTCCGCCGCAAGTTTTTCAAACGTTTGCCTTATACGCGACATTTGCCGTAATCCGTCCATGTTTCAATCCCCGCCCGCGACCGGGCGACAACAAGGTTGGGAAGAGGGCGCGCCCCTCCCAAACGAGATGATCCCCCTGAAAGAGGAGGTTTCCAAGCAAAATTTGTTCTCTCGATGAACATCGTCCCCGGCGCGTTTCCCGACAAGGCGCGCAAAAAACATATCTGGCGGCGGATTCCGCCATATTTGTCCGCGCCGCCGCGAAAAAGGCCAGGCGGCGCGGCTCGTCCGTGTTCTTCGGGGGCGGCGCGTCCCCTGGCCTACCGCGCTTCGTCATGGCAGTCGCACTCTTCGGTTTCCTGCTGGCGCGCGTCGTCCGGCAGGGTTTTCAGGCGCCAGAACAGGGCTTCGACGGTATTGCCTTCTTCCTCGTAATCCTCCGACAGATAGCGCGCCGCGCCGGGAATATCGGCGTTGGCCGCTTCCCGCAGCCAGAAGCGCATTTCTTCCAACCACGCTTTTTCCCGGAACGACGAAATGAAATACATGCCATATACCTCGCGCAGCGCCTCGCCCAACTGGAAGGCCGCCGTCTTGTCGCCTGCCCGCGCCGCCTGGCGCAATTCCTGGAATGCTTCCTCCATTACCTGTTCCCTTTCCTCCTGCCCTCCCCATCCTTGCGGCGCGCATTCGTCGTCGGGCAACAGCGCCCGTTGGCACAGCACATGCCTTGCCGCCGCCAGTTCCTCCGCTTCTTCGCGCGGATCGCCGATCTCGAAGCGCCGCAAGGCCAGCCGCGCGTACCAGTGCCCGGCCTTTACCGCCTGCCGCAGCCATTCCACGCCCCGGGCGCGGAACGCCGCGATTTCTTCCGGCAGATACTGGTCCACCTGGCAGCCCATGCAGAAGAAACCCTTGCCCAGACGAGGCGAGAGTTGCTCACGATAAAAGAGCGCGCCCAGGGCGAACTGGGCGTCCGCGTCGCCTTTTTCCGCCAGTTTTTCCAGCGCCGCGCGCCGGTCAAGGTTTTGCAGGAAAGTTTTTGCCATTATCACGCCGTAGAACGGCTCGCTCATCTTGGCGCCGTAAGGATTGACTCTGTCAAGCCACATCAGGGTTTGCGCTTCTGGATCATCCTCCGTCAATTGTTCCGCCGCGCCCAGGCCAAGCCAGGCGAATTCCGGGCGCGCCTGCCCGGTTTCCTCATCGAAGACCTGTTTGAGATCCCCCCCCTCGCCGAACATTTCGCCCGCGCGCGCGGCGGCTTCCAGCCATCGCCGCCCTTCTTTCCCGTCCGCGGGCGCGCCGCGTCCCAGATAGCGCGCCTTGCCGTAAAAATATTGCGCCAGCGGATGCCCGGCCTTTGCCGCCTTTTGCAGCCAGCGCGTCGAGGTTTCCAGATTCATCTCCCCGAACCTGGGCCAGGCGTGGAGCGCGCCCAATTCATACTGCGCGGGCGGATAGCCGCCTTCGGCGGCGCGACGCATCCAGTGGATCATTTTCTCCATATCCTTTTCCACCCCCGCGCCGCCCAGGATGAGGGAATCGCCCGACCCATAAAAATAGGCGAGCGCGTATTGCGCCGCCGCGTCTCCCTTTTCCGCCATCTCGAAGGCGGTCCATTTGCGCAGCAGCGATTCAGCCGAATAATTCCGCGCGGCGGCCTTTTCCAGCCAGGGGCGGGCTGCCTTGACGTCATGCCGGTTTTCGAGAAACCATTCCCCCAATCGGAACTGCGCCTCGGCGTCGCCCGCCTCGGCAGCCCTGGAAAACCACTGGAAGGCCGCTTCCTGGTCTTCGACAATCCTGCCGAAGAGCGTCGTTTCGCCCTTGGAATAGCGGGCGCGCTGGTAACGCTCTCCCAGTTCCACCTGCGCCTCCACGTCGCCCGCGTGGGCGTTTTGTTCCAGCTTCCGCCAATCTTCCGCCGCGCGTTCATAGGCGTCGACGAAGGTTTGCGCCCGCGTTCGCAAGTCTTCCGCCTGCTGCTTTTGCGTCTCGTCCAGATTCTGGAGGTCGCTTGGCCCGGCGAGAAAGCGCCGGAAGATTTCGGCGGCCTTTTCCGCATCCGGGAAAAGGTAAATCGCGCTGCCCCGAAAGGGCGCGTCGCTGTAGGGAAGATAGGCGCGCGCCAGCTTGTATTGCGCTTCCCACGCGGCAAAATCATTGCCTTGCGCCTGCCGCGCGAGCGCCGCGCGTTCCTCGAATTCCTTCAGCCATCCTCTTGCGTGTTCCCCCAGCCCGCCGTCGTTCCGCGCGGCGCGGCGCATCCAGAAAAGCGCCTTTTCCTCATCCCGCGGCACGCCCTTTCCATCATCATAAGCTTCCGCCAAATCGCTCTGCGCTCCGGCAATGGCAAAATTCCGCGCGCTGCCGACGACAAACGCAAACGATATATTGCTCCGCGCCTTGGCGTCCGCCAGGTCACTCTTCTTGACAAGATCATGTTCCGCCGCGCGCCGCAGCCATTCCACGCGCAACGCCGCCGTTTCCGCGAACCCGGCGAGCAACTTCTGCGCTTCGGGGTTGTCCGCTTCCGCCATGCGCCGCAGCATCTCCAATCCTTCAGCGCGGCGCGGCGGAATGCCCGGCACGTCATCATCCCCCACGTAGACGCGCGCAAGCCAGAGCCGGGCCTCCGGCACGTCTTGCGCCACGGCGAGACGCAGCCATTTCGCGGTCTGTTCGCGGCGCGACCGTTCTTCCGAGCGCATGAGACCCACATCCCCATTGTAAATGCGCGCCAGCACGTAAGCCGCCGCGCCGTCGCCCGCCTCGGCCGCCTTCTGGAGCGTCAGCATTTCATCATGCTGGGCAAGCAGCTCCCCCGCCTCGCTTGTGGGCGCGACGGCAAAACCGCCCGCGCGCGCCTTCACGAACCAGCGCGTCGCCGCGGACGAATTCCAGGCGTCCTCGCCCACGCCCGACAAAATGGCGTTGCCCAGCGCGAACTGCGCTTCCGGCAATCCCTGTTCCGCCGCGCGGCGAAACCAGTAGAGGGCTTCGTAGTCATTCTTCCCGAAACGCAGGGGAGAAAACGGGCATGACGCCGCGCCCGCCCTGGCGTCAGCGCCCGCGTCGAAGGCGACCTCCTCCATGTAAGAGAGCAAAACAAACCCTTCTTCCCGACCGGAATCGCGCAAAAAGGCTTTTGCCCGCGCCAGCGTTCCTTTTTCGGATTGCGCCGTCACGTCCGCTTCCAGATCCGGCAATTCCGGGGATTCCCCCAATTCTTTCGCCATCGGCGCGACGACAGACTCTTGCAGAATCCACGCGTAGTCGGGCGCCATCCTTGCCGCTTCCGGCGTCGTGGAAAACACGCCGCGCCCTATCAGGGCGACCGCCCGTTTCAGATCGGCGAAACTGCCCGGCTCGCCGACATCCTCGCCGGTCTTTTCCTCATCGGGCGCGGCCCCTTCGTCTTCCTCGTTCTCTTCGTCGTCGGCCTTTCTTGCCGACGGGTCATCATCGGGCGTTGGCGCGATTCCCCCGCCTCCTTCCTCCGCTTCGTCGCCGGCCTTTTCCGCCAGCTTGTCCAGGAACAGGAGTCCCAGCGCGTATTGCGCGCGGGCGTCGCCCGTCCTTGCCTTTTCCCTTGTCGCGTAGGCGGTCTCCACCTCCTCCCGGCAGGCGCGCGTGGCCTCATCGGGTGTCGGCTGCGCGAAAATCGGCGCGGCGAGCAGGAACAACAACGGCAGCAAGCGCCTTCCCGGAAATGATATTTTCATCGCGGTTCTCTCGGACGGAACATGACAAGACGCGGAAGCGGCGATTCAGAACTGAATCCCGGATTTTTCGGCGACGGTGTGCATGTCCTTGTCCCCTCTTCCGGAAAGATTGACGAGCAACAACTGGTCGCGGGCAAGACGGGGCGCGATCTTCATGGCGTAAGCGAGCGCGTGCGAGGATTCCAGCGCCGGGATGATGCCTTCGTAATGACAGAGATCGTGAAAGGCCGCAAGCGCCTCGTCGTCGGTCGCCGCCACGTATTCGGCGCGGCCGCTGTCCTTCAGCCAGGCGTGTTCGGGGCCGACGCC
>JAITJU010000075.1 GCA_031278735.1 Zoogloeaceae bacterium | reverse complement strand
GTAGCCATCCTTGACATGTGTTCATTACCAGCAGGAATGGAGAAACTGCATGACGGCAGGACTGCAAAGCAGCGAAATCAGGCGCAGCAGTTGTTTGAGCGATCGCCCGCTCGAACGCGGCGCGCTCGACGCGCTCGCCAATCTGGATTTCGTGAATGGCCTCTACGCGTTCATCATACATGCGGACACGCCCGTCACCATCGGCATTCAGGGCGGTTGGGGCAGCGGCAAGACCAGCCTCATCAATATGTTGCGGGAAAAAATTGAAGCGGACAGGCGGGCGCATTGCGTGTTCGTCAACGCCTGGGAGCATTCCCTGTTGCAGGCGCAGGGCAGCAAACTGGACGTGACGAGCAGCCTGTTGCAGGGCTTGCTGGAAGGTATGCGCGAGGCCATTGAGTCGCAGGCAGACAATGACGACGCCAAGGAAAAGAAAGACAGCCTATTGAAAAAACTGACGTTCGTATCCAAGGGCGTTGCCGGACTGGTCTGCAAGGCTGTGCTGCATACCGCTACGGAATGGGATTCCACGGGCGCGACGGAATTCCTGATTCAGTCCGCGGGCAAGGCGGGCGCGTCTCTGGATGAAAAAATCATCGCCGCGTCGCTAAACGCCTTGCCGCCTTCCATCGCCGCGACCATCCGCGCCATGCGGCAAATGATTTCCGAAGTCATCAATGAAGCCGTCGAGCCGGAAAGCGCGCGAGATGGGCAGGCCAGCCGTTTCGTCTGTTTCATTGACGACCTTGATCGCATCCCGCCGGAAACCGCGGTAGATATTCTCGACATCATCAAGAACATTTTCGATATTGAACACTGCGTGTTCGTGCTGGCGGTCGACTATGACGTGGTCGTCAAAGGACTGGAAAGCAAATTCGGCAAGAAAACGGAGGCAAATGAGCGCGAGTTCCGGCAATACTTCGACAAAATCATCCAGATACCCTTTTCCATGCCGGTCGGCGCCTATGAAAACCGCCTGAATTCGCTGCTGCTGGATTGCTTCGAAAAACTGGGCTACGACTTCCCGAACGGCGGCTCGGAGGAAGTCCTGGACAATCTCCGCAAGGCGGCGATGGCCGCGACGGACGGCGTGCCGCGCAGCATCAAGCGCATCATCAACACCCTTTCCCTGATGCGCTACATTTCCAGCGCCCGAAACAAGGCGAGTGACATGGAGACCGCCGGTCTGCGCGACCTGGAAGCTCGTTTCATCGTGATTGCGCTCAACATCAACTTCCCGGAAATCAGCCGCAAGCTGATGGAAAACAGCAACTTTCCCGCCTGGACGCTGGAAAATCTGGATAAAAAATGGGGTCTGCAAAGCGAAGGCATCGACTTTGAAACGCTGAAACAAGGGTTCAACGATCTTTTCGATGAAGACTGGGAAAAGGTAGTGTATGCCCTTTGTCAGAAGAATGTCTGGCTCAAGGCGCGCGCAAATGCCGCCTCGATTCTTCTGAACGCGCTGCGCGCGGCACTGAAACGCGACCAGGAAAGCGCCGAAATCAGCGAAACTTCATTGTCCCTCCTGGACGATATTCTGGAGGACATGCGCGTGGTCTCCGTTTCTTCCAGCGAGGACGCGCCCCGGCAGCAAACGCATGGCATGGAATACAACCTCGCGCTCCAGAAGGACAACAAGGGCCGGGAAATTTTCCTGTCCCTGAAAGAAGCGATCAAAACGGTAACGCCCGACGGCCTTCAGGAAAAAATCAATCTGAAATACGTGACCTACAAGGACGGCAAGAACAATGTTGTATTCCATGCCTACCCGAAAACCAAGTGGATTGACTTGGTGCTCGCGCTGGAATTTTCCCGCGCCAGGAAAATCCCGGAAGGTCTGGAAGTGTCCAGAGATGAATGGCAATCGGAAAACGGCGAGAGTTATACGCGCGTCCGCCTGCGCGATGTGGCGGATGTCGCGCGCGCCCTGCCTTTGGTTTGCCAGACCCTTGAAACATGGCGGTAATCCCTTAACCTTTCTTGCAAGGAACACGCGATATGCCCAATGACGACGCTATTTATATCAAGACCCGCGATGCGCTTTCACCGCTCAAACCCATACTGCAAAAATGGGCGGAACTGGTAATCCGTTATTCAAACGCCTTTGCGGGAAAAGACGCTTGTTATTGGTATAACGAACGCGCCAACATTGGCGTTCTGGCCGCGGCGGCTTGGCAGGCGGAAGGAGAAAAGTGGCTCGCGCTGGAAGAATATGGGACGCAAAAACGGCACGGCGTTGGCCGTTGTGATCTCTATGTCGCCAACAAAACCGTTTCCTTTGCCGTGGAAGCCAAACTGGCATGGCAGAATATTGGCGACCGGGTAAGCGCGCCCTATCAACAAATTTCAGAAAAGTGGGGACAGGCATGGACGGACACGGGAGAACTGCACAAGGATGAAGCGGATCACCGGGTTCTTGCCTGTTTCATCGCGCCTCGTTTTCCTGCATCGGGAAAAGACGTGAACCTCGCGGAATGGCGGGAGGGGCTTGCCCGTGAATTTTCACCGGATGCCCTGGCATGGGTTTTCCCCGAAAGTTCCGCCAGTCTCAGAAATTCACGGCAAAGAATTTACCCCGGCGTTTGCCTGTTGCTGCAAACCCGGAAACGCGCCAACCCGCAATAATCCCGGAGGAAACTCACATGGCAAAATGCATCTACTGCGGCTCCACGACCAGCAACTACGGCGGAACCTGCCGGAAAAGCCCCACCGAGGGGCATGTAATTATCGTTCCGGGCAAATGCATCTACTGCGGCGCGTCGACCCGGGCGGGCGGCTCCTGCCGCAAAAGCCCGACGGAAAAACATGTCGTGCACGATCTGGGCAGGTGCATTCACTGCGGCTCAACCGCCAAGGCGGGCGGCTCCTGTTCCAAAAGCCCGACAAAACGCCACATTGTCGACAACGGCATGGACGTCTGTATCCATTGCGGTTCGGAAAGCGGCAGTTCCTGCACGAAAAGTCCGACCAGAAAACACGAATGGGGCGACATTGTTTATTGAGGCTTCACGCTTCGATTTTCACCCTGGCGAATTTGCGTTTTCCCACTTGCAGCACTACCGCCGCGCCCGTCGGCAGCAGCAATTCCTTGTCGCTGACCCTCGCGCCGTCGGCCTTGACGCCGCCTTGCCGGATCATGCGGATGGCCTCGGAAGTGCTGGCGGTCAGCGCCGCCTGTTTCAGCGCGTACAGAATGGAAAGCCCCCCCGCGCCTTCCGCCCGCAGGATGAATTCGGGCATATCGTCCGGCAGAACGCCCTGACGAAAACGCGCCTCAAACTCTTCCCGCGCGTCGGCGGCGGCGGCCAGGCCGTGAAAACGGACAACGATTTCATGCGCCAGCGCCGCCTTGATGTCGCGCGGATTCCTGCCTGCCGCCGCCGCCGCCTTGTCGCGCGCAATCTCCGTCTCGTCGCGGAAGGAAAGCAATTCGTAATAGCGCCACATCAGGGTATCGGAAATGGACATCA
>JAITJU010000107.1 GCA_031278735.1 Zoogloeaceae bacterium | reverse complement strand
CCTGCATGAAGCGCGTCAAGGGCGAATCGACCCCGGCAAGCTTGTCGAGGATTTGCGCCGCGTCCCGCAGCCCCGCCGGCTCTCTGATGCCGAAATCGTCGAGATACTTTTGCCAGTGTGCGATGTAGTCGGCCACATACTGGCGCTTGACGTCGCGCGCCAACCTGCCGGAAGCAATCTCCTGCAAGGTATTGCGCCCGCTCCCGACCGTGCCGAGCACCCAGGATTCATCCTTGCCGACGAGGTTCAGCGCATTGTCGATCTTCGGCGCGAACAGTTCATGATAGCCACGATAGGTGTAGAGAGACGGCACGCCATGCGTCAGCGAGCGCCCGCTCTTGAGAACGAATACTTGCCCCGCTTGCTCGCCGACTTCGCTGGCCACGGAGAACTCGGGCAACGCATTGTCTTGCAGCAGTCTCGTCAGACGATGGTAGGCGCGCTGCGCGGTCGTATATTGGGTCAAGCGCGAACGGGTCGCATTGACCAGCGGCGCATCCATCGGCGTATCGGACACCAGCGCGTCCATCGCTATCAAGGCCCCGAGATGCCGAGCCAGCGTGGTTTCGGAATCCCGCCCCCAAAGCGCTTTCACGAAGCCGAGGAATTCCCTTTCATTGAAATGCCTCGGATCATGCATCATCAGGTAAGCCTTCAATATTTCGTAGGAAAACTCCATATCCCCGATATCCACGGTGCGCAACCATTGCGCCATGGCCGCCTTGACCGTTGGTTTGAAGCGCTTGTCCAGTAATTGCCGGTACAGGGGAGCCGCACCGGCCTTGAGCTTGTCCCCTCCTTGATAAAGCCCGAATCGCCAACGCAAGGCGGGCCGGCCGACGTCGAACGAGGCGCTGTCCGGCAAACCTTCCGCCATGTCGAGCACCGGCAGCAAGGCGTTGACGTTGGCATCGTTTCGCCGGGGCAGACTGGCCAGTTCCTTTTCGAAAGCGGTAGTTTTTTGATCGACTTCCGCGATGTAGGTCAGGTTGTTGCGGTAGCTGTCGGCCCAGGCGAACACCGCGCCGCACAGCGTGGCCGCGCTGAGCGTGTAGGCGCCCACGTGCCAGGCATAGGAACGGCGTTCCGCGCGCCGGTCCGCGCCGGCGATGTGCGCTTCGGCGAAAACGACCTGGCTGAGAAGCTCTTGCAGGAAATAAGCCTTGCCCGTCCCTGCGACCGTCGCCTGCCGGGGCCGTTGCACGGCGAAGCCCCGGCCGAGCGTGTTCACGATGCGGTCGAACGGGGTGCCTTCCTGCGTGGCGCTGGTGAAGTACATGCCGCGCAGGAACGGAGAATCCGAAAAACGCGAGGTGGCCAGCAAATCCGGCACGATTTCCCGGAGGATCATCGTCAGCGCGAAGAACTGCTGCGGGAAGGCGTAGATCAGTTCGCGGCGGCCGAGGTCGGATTCGGCCTGCAAGGTGTCGACCAGCCCGGCGGTGATGCGCGCCTCCAGCAGATCGAATTCCCCGGCGAGTTTGGCCGGGTCGAATTCGTATTTCCCCGAAGGCGCGAGCGGCAGCGTAAAGCCCCATACCTGCGCCCGTCCGGCGCGGTCGAGCGCCGAAAAATATTCGTTGAACCCCAGCAGCAGGTCGCATTTGTTGACCAGCAAATAGACCGGGAACGACATCCCCAGGTCGTTGCGCAATTCGTCGAGACGGCAGCGCAGGGTGGCGGCATACGCCTGCCGGTCTTCCTGCGTCAGTTCGAGCAGGTCTGAAACCGCGAGCATCACCAGCACGCCGTTTATCGGCTGGCGGCTGCGGTTTTTCTTCAGCAGCGAGAGAAATCCCAGCCATTCCGCCTTGTCCGCTTCCGCATCGGTCTCGTGGGTGGTGTAGCGCCCGGCGGTATCGAGAAACACGGCTTCGTTGGTAAACCACCAGTCGCAATGACGCGTCCCGCCCGCGCCGCGTATCGCCGCTGCGCCGATCTGCTTGGCGAGCGGAAACGACAAGCCCGAATTGAGCAAGGCCGTGGTCTTGCCCACCCCCGGCGCGCCGATGATCGTGTACCAGGGCAGTTCATACACATACCGCCCGTGCCGCGTGATGCGCCCCCAGAGCGTGGTGTGGGTATCCTCGAAACGGGCTTTGCGCAGCACGTTGAGCGCCTCGGTGAAACGGTCGCGCAAGACGTCGATCTGACCTTCGTCGGCGGAAGCCGGGTCCACGCTCAGGATCGAGCGCAACATTCCGGAGATGCGCTCGTTCATGCGCCCGGCCCGCCAGCGCCCGAGCAGGAAGCGCAACAGGAACAGGAACAGGAACAGGCCGATCAGCCCACATCGCGCCTCGACGGATTCGAGCGGGCGCGTCTCGCCGAACGCGAACAGGGGGCCGGCATACCAGATCAACAGGAAGAGCGCGATAACGCCGAGCGTCACCCACAGCGCGCGGGAAAGCAGCCAACCGAAAATACGCGATAAAAAAGACGAACTCACTGCCCCGTCTCCGATGGATTGAGCTGACGATGAATGGCCTGCGCCGACAACAGCACGGCGATTTCGACGCGCCGGTTCCGGGCGCGGCCCTCAGGCGTGGCGTTGTTTGCGACCGGGTCGGCCTCGCCCCGGCCTTCGGCGCGGATGCGGCCCGTCTGCCCGAGATACCCATCGAGCAACCCTTTCACCGTTTCGGCGCGCGCCTGCGACAACTCCCAGTTGGAGGGGAAGCGCAAGCTGCGGATGGGCTGGTTGTCCGTGTAACCCGACACGAGCGCGTTGCCCTTGACCTCCCGGAGCGCCTCGGCGATGCGTTTGAGCACTTCTTCATAAGGACGGCGGATTTCGATGCCTCCCGATTCGAACAGACCGCCGCCGCTGCCCGTCTTTTCCTTCAGGGTCACGATGCAGCGATCGGCCTTCTCCGAAACATCCACCAGCCCCTCGGCGATTTCCCGCGCTAGGAAGCGCCTCAGGGTAACGGCCACGGAAGGCGGCATCATCACGACGTTTTGTTGTTGTGCGGCGGGCTCCGGCACCTTCAGCGAGGTCAGGTGAACATAAGCGGCGTCGGAACGCTCGCCCAAGGTAAACAAGAACCACAGATAGACCCCGAAACCGATCAGTCCGCACAGCATGGCGACAGCCCAGGGCGGAATCAACCGCCAAGCGGGTGGCGTCGAACTCACCCCCCGCCAATGCGGCGACAAGCGCTTTTCGTAGCCGCCCTTGACGTTGTCGAGAATCGTGGCGATCCGCCGTTTCAGAATTTCGAGCTGGGTGTAGCCGTTGTTCTCGACTTTGAAGCGGCCTTCGAAACCCAGCGCGTTGCAGTAATACAGCAGTTCGATGAGGTCTTTATGGCGTTCGGGATTCTGGGCGAGGCGGGCGAGAAGCAGATAATACTTTTCTCCGCCCCAGGTTTCGTTATGAAAGGAAACCAGCAGGCTTTGCTTCGCCCAGACGCCTTTGGCGCCCCACGGCGTCTGCGCGGCGGCCTCGTCGAGTATGGTGCAAAGGCAGTAGCGCGCGCCCACCAAATCTTCGCGCGACACGCCCACCGATTGCGCGCGACGTTCGAACGCCTGGATTTCCGACGCCAACCGGTTCCGCAGGGTGACGAGATCGGAGAGTTGAGGCATGCTGCGTATCTGCGGCGCCAGATCGAGAAGACGGCTGGCGGCCCACACCAGCGGATTCACGCCATTGGCGGCGTTGTATGCCGGTTCGGCAACGGATATCGGCTTCTTCGCCGGTTTGGACTCGGCGGCGGGACGCCGCTCCGCGCCTTCCGATTGTTTGAGCCATTGCGTGACGGGGTCTTCACCCGGATTTTCGTCGCTCATTTGCGAATCGCCCAACATTCAAGAGAAAGGCCGGGAAAATCCCCGGCGACGTGCAGCGCCGCGCCCGCGCTTTTTTCCATTTCCTTCCACAGTTCATGCTGGGCGTCGATCTCGAAATAGCTGTAGCCCGCGTGATAGGGAAGCTCCCTCGGGGCGACCGGCAGGAGCCGCAAGCCGGCGCCGGGAAGTTGAAGATTGACCAGGTCGTGGATTTTTTCGACCGGCCCGATCTTGATCTGGGCCGGGAACTGCGTCTGTAGCTGTTCCGCAGGCAGGTTCGCATGCACGGCCAACACGAAGGAAGCCTGTTTGAACAGGGTGCGGTCGGGAACGCGCGCCAGCCGGATACCGTATTTGTGCTCTTTCAGCTCAATGGGAATGACCGACCGGTCGAGAACGACCGCCAGCGCTTGCCGCAAGCTGTCCAACAGCGGCCGAAAGCTTGCCCGCAGATCGTCATGGACATAGGGCGGATAATTCGGCGCGCGCCGGTCCGCCGCCGAAAACGAGGACAGTTCACCCGCCAGGCAAAGCAGATGCGCATAGAGGCGCTCCGGATGCAGCGCGTCGATTTGCCCGAGATGCACCATCAGCGGATACCAGCGGTTGATGAGCGTCAGGATCAGGAAATCGCCAACTTCGGAAACCCCGCCGCGCCCACTCGCCGAGAGGCGCCCTGACAAGGCATTCCCGCGCTGGCCGAGCAAGGCGACGACTTCACCGATGAACCCGGAAAGGCTCTTCTGCGAACCGCAATGCAATGTCGGCGGGATATATTCCAAATCCGGACGCAATGCGTTGTTCACCTGCCGCTCGACGATCTTCACCATCCCCATCGCAATCCAGCCGTGCGGAACGTCCGCTTCCAGCGCTAGGCGGAACCGGGGCACGCAGATCTGGATTTCCGCCGCACCCGGGCCAAGCCCCGCGTCATCGGCGGCCTCGAACGCCGCCGCCCTGAATCTTGCCGAACTGACGGCGTCTTCGTCGTGGATGACGCTCTCGCCCCCTTCCCGCAGCGGCGGCAGCGCCAGGCACACCTTGGCGTCCTTGGCGTCCGGCGGAAAATCGAAAGCAAGCGGCAGCGCGCTGTCGCCGGCCAGATCGAAGAATGTGCCGTCCGGCAATATCCCCTTGGCGCGCCGCACCGCGACCGTCCCCCGGGACAAGGCGTCCTGGTCGATTTCGAGTTCGCCAAAACCCCAGAAAAATCCCGTGAAAGCCGTCAGGCCGCGCTGGATACGGGATTCGAAATAGCGTTCCTGTTGCTGGAAATGCTGAGGGCGCAGGAACATCCCCTCCGACCAAACAACCTTGTTTTTATGGCTCATGGATTATCCAAGAAAAACCGCATCAAAACGCGAACTCGACAAATACGCCACGCGGGCGCTTTCACTACTTGGGCTGTTCTTCGTAGATCGCCGCGCCTTGCCCGCCCAAAACCACATACAGACGCTTGGTCGGCGACACGGAATTGGACCACATGCGTCCGGCGAGATAAGGTTCCGGCAATGGCGTGATGGCCCGCCAGACGCTGCGGGTCAAATCTCGATAGCCGGCGACGACGCCCAGGAATTTGCTATTGGGGGCGGCGTGTTTGCGCACCATCCGGACTTCGCCCGGCAGCAGGATGAATTCCTCGCTGACGAGCAATTCATCTCCCAGCGGCGCGCCATCCTGCCCCATCAATTCGAAATAATCGGCGCCCATGAACCGCGTGTCATTGGAAAGCTCGAAAAGCCTCACGACGATCGGCGAAGGCCGCCCCTCGATGTTCGGATTGACGCTTTCCGCCGCGCCCAGGCTGATCTCCAACGGAACCGGAAGCGACTCCCGTTCTCCAGGTTTCAATGCCCCGAAAAGGCCGCAGCCGGAAAGAAGCATTCCCGCCGATATGCACAAAAAGTAACAAGAAACAATGCGGACTATCTTTGGATGCATCATTACAACTCCCGGCGACCTGCCCCATGCACGCCAAATGGATTTATTGCGTTGACTGAGCGAGGATAGCAAGATACGATTATGTTTGTCCAGTATTCTTCA
>JAITJU010000101.1 GCA_031278735.1 Zoogloeaceae bacterium | reverse complement strand
AACTGGCGGCAAGGGCGGGTCTGAAGGCCGCCAACCTCTCTTTCTGGAGGTGTTTCGCTCGTACGGTAACCAGGCAAACAACTAGGCGCAATGACAAATGTATTCATGCGATTGCCCTGTCTTGCCGTCGTCACCCTACCAACCATGGGGTTTTCCTGGCATTTGCCACATTCGTCTGCCGCAGTGGCCCCAACTTGTCGGATGCGCGCGGTTTTGCCCTTCACGCGGCATCTGAAGCCGCCGACAACTTTTCCGTCTCCTGTCTTCCGGCACAGGACACGCTTTATAATGTTCGCTCTGATTCGATGAAATTCGAGTGCGCGCGTTTAATCCGTAGACAGGGTGAAGCGTGAAAAACTGATTGGAGTGAGTGTTCATGGCGTCTTCTTCTCGCCGGGCGGAAGCGGCTTCCAGTCCCTTGCCGGAGAAAATCGGCTTTTTGCTGCAAGAGTCTCGCTGGCTGCTGGTCGGCGCGTTGGCGCTGTTTCTGGGTATGTCCTTGTGGGGTTATCACAGGGAGGATCCGGCCTGGTCGCACGCGACGGGCGCGACGGTTGTCCTGAATCCGGCGGGGCGCGCCGGCGCGTGGGTTTCGGATATCCTGCTGTTTGTCTTCGGTTTTTCGGCCTGGTGGTGGGTGGCGCTGTGCCTGATGTTCGTCTGGTGGGGCTATCGGCGGTTGAGCGGAATAGGCGCGCTGATGAAGACGGCGGAGGCGCGAGGCAAGGCGGGCGAACAGGGAAAAGGCGGCGTGCCGGATCGCCGCGCTTTTTATCTGGCGATAATCGGCTTTTTCCTTCTGCTTTTCGCCAGTGCCGCGCTGGAAGCCCTGCGCTTTCATACGCGCGCCCACGGCTTGGCGTTGCCCGGTTATCCGGGCGGCATCGTCGGGCAGGAAATCGCCGGGTTTTTGCGCGCGCTCATGGGGTATACCGGCACGACCCTCCTGTTGCTGGCGATAATGGCCGTGGGCTGGAGCGTTTTTGTCGGCATGTCCTGGCTGTGGTTTTTCGAGCGCCTGGGCGGCGGGCTGGAACGGGCGTATCTGTGGGGGCTGGCGTGTCACGAGCGTTGGCAGGATCAGCGCATCGGCAAGAGCGTGGCGGAGCGGCGGGAAGCGGTGGTGGAACAGGAAAAACGGCGGGAAGAATTGAAGGAGCCGGTATGGATTGAGCCGCCCGCGTCCGTGGAAAAGGTCTCGGAGAAGGCGGAAAAGCGCATCGGTCGGGAAAAGCAATCCGCGCTCTTCCCGGAGGCGCTGGCGGGTGGCCAGTTGCCGCCCCTGCACTTGCTGGACGTTGCGCCCGCGCACGGCGAGAGCGTGGCGGCGGATACGCTGGAATTCACTTCTCGCCTGATCGAAAGAAAGCTCGCGGAATTCGGCGTGCAGGCCAAGGTGCTGGCGGCGCTGCCGGGGCCGGTGATCACCCGTTACGAGATTGAACCGGCCACGGGCGTCAAGGGGGCGCAGATCGTTAATCTGGGGCGTGATCTGGCGCGCGCGCTGGCGTTGGTTTCCATCCGCGTTGTGGAAACCGTGCCCGGCAAATCCTGCATGGCGCTGGAATTGCCCAATCCGCGCCGCCAGGTCGTCAAACTCTCGGAAATCATCGCCAGCAAGGTCTGGAATGATTCGGCAAACCCGCTGACCGTAACCCTGGGCAAGGACATCGGCGGCCTGCCGGTGGTGGCCGATCTTGCCAAGATGCCGCACCTGTTGGTGGCGGGCACGACGGGTTCCGGCAAGTCCGTGGGGGTAAACGCCATGATCCTGTCGCTGCTCTACAAATCCGAGCCGGAAACCGTGCGCCTGATTCTGATCGATCCGAAAATGCTGGAGCTTTCCATCTACGAGGGCATTCCGCATCTGCTCGCGCCGGTGGTCACGGACATGCGCCAGGCCGCCAATGCCCTGAACTGGTGCGTGGGCGAGATGGAAAGACGCTATAAGCTGATGAGCGCCCTGGGTGTGCGGAATCTGGTCGGCTTCAACGGCAAGCTGCGCGAGGCGAAAAAGCGCGGCGAATCGCTCGCCAATCCGCTGTCGTTGACGCCGGAATCGCCGGAGCCGCTGGCCGTGCTGCCCTACATCGTGGTGGTCATCGACGAACTGGCCGATCTGATGATGGTGGTGGGCAAAAAAGTGGAAGAACTCATCGCCCGTTTGGCGCAGAAGGCGCGCGCGGCGGGACTGCATTTGGTGCTGGCGACGCAGCGCCCCAGCGTCGATGTGATTACCGGTCTCATCAAGGCGAACATCCCAACGCGCATTTCCTTTCAGGTTTCCAGCAAAATCGATTCGCGCACCGTGCTGGATCAGATGGGGGCGGAAAACCTGCTGGGGCAGGGCGACATGCTGTATCTCGCGCCCGGCACCGGCTACCCCGTGCGGGTGCACGGCGCCTTTGTCACCGACGAGGAAGTGCACCGCGTGGTGGAACATCTGAAACTGGTTGGCGAGCCGGAGTATGTGCCCGATATTCTCATCGGCGGCGCGGAGGAAGGTGAGGGCGCGGGCGGCGAGGAAGGCGGCGAGGACGCGGAAAGCGATCCCATGTACGACCGGGCGGTGGAAGTCGTGCTGAAAAGCCGCCGCGCTTCCATTTCCCTGGTGCAGCGTCAGCTGCGCATTGGCTATAACCGCGCGGCGCGTTTCATCGAGGCCATGGAACGCGCCGGTCTGGTCTCCGCCGTGGATGGCCGCGGCGGGCGTGAAGTGCTGGCGAAGGCGCCGGAGGCGGAATGATGAATGGATTGACGATGAAAATTCTTCGCGGATTCTGGCTTTTTCCGCTGGCGTTGCCGTCTGTCGTCCATGCGGGCGCGATTGACGCGCTGGAGCGTTTTCTGACGGCGACGAAAAGTTTTCAGGCGGAATTTTCCCAGTCCACGTTCGGACAGAACAGCCCGGCGCCGCAAAGCGCCAAGGGCAGCGTGGCGCTCGCCAGACCCAACAAGTTTCGGTGGGAAATCAGCGAGCCTTACGCGCAACTGGTCGTGGGCGACGGCAAACAAGTCTGGCTGTTCGACCCGGAACTCGAACAGGTCACGCGCAGGGAAATGGACGCGGCGCTCTCCGCTTCCCCGGTCGCCCTGCTTGTGGGAAAACGCGACATCCTGAAGCAGTTCGATCTGCTGGAAGAGGGCAAAGCGGATGCGGAAGGCATTTTCTGGGCGTCGGCGCATCCAAAAAACAAGGAAAGCTTTGAAAGCGTCCGCGTGGGATTTCATGCCAACGGCCAGTTGGCGGGCATGGAGTTTCTGGACGCCTTCGGTCAGACCACGGCTTTCCGCTTTCATCGCCTTCAACAAAACCCCCGTCTTCCCGACCGCCTATTCACCTTTATCCCGCCGGAAGGTGTGGATGTGATCGAGGGAAACTGAGCGCGAAAGGCAGGCGCATTTGCCCGCGCAACGGAAAGTTTACGGCTTTGCCCATTCGGGGACTTGGACAACCCGGCGTCTTGATTCCCCGTTCCGGGCGGCCTCCAAAAACATTCAGGCGACACGGAAATGGCATTCTCTCCGCGCTCGCTCATCCCGCCGTTCGTTCCCAATCCAGCCCGAAGCGAAGCAGGCATTTCCGCGGCCGGTCGGCGTCGCGGGGTTGTTTTTTCTGCTGGCGTGATTGCGCCGCGAACAGCGCGCGAGCGACTTCCGCGCCGGTCGCGGGTGTGTGTCTGGAGAGCTAATCTCCTCCGAGCAGGGCGCGATGGCGTTGCAGCAATTCCTCGCTGTTTTCCGGCCAGGCGGGGGAGGAGAGTATCTGGATGGCGTCCTCGGCGTCCTTGAGGAAATCCTTGTTCTTGTCGGCGCGCTCGATGATTTTCCGGAACACGCCGATGGCGAGCCGGGGCCTGTCGTACGCGCCCAACGCCAGGAATAGACCCTCGTACAGCAAGGCGTCCAGCACAATCACATTGACGGAAGGGTCTTTCTTGCCGAAACGCTTGTCCATGTCCTTCCAGATCGCCGCCTCCCTCTTTTCCTTGCTCTCGGTAAGCAGACTGGCGGCGTAATAGCCCAGACTCCTGCCAAGCTCGATTTTCAACGCAAACGTCGAACTTTCTAGCAGCGCGCTCGTTCCCAGGCGCTCCTTCATCGCCTTGTAGAGGGCGACGGCTTCCAGAATCTTGCCTTCTTCCAGGAATGTTTGGGCATTGTTCCGGAGCGATTGGGCAAGTCTTTCGCGCGCTTCCGTATCCTGAATCCGATCAATGCCGACCAGCAGGTCGTCCGCCGTCATCTTGCCCGCCTGGATAGCGAGCGAATTCCAGCGTGACCGCGCATCGGCCACGATTTCCCCGATTTCCTTGCTTTCGTCCTCCTTGTAACGGCGCGAGATTTCCTCCAGCACGGCAAGGCGCGTTTCTTTCGGCGCTTCCATTTCCATCAGCGCGCTGTCTTTCTGAAAGAGCGCGCGGGCGACCTCCTCGCGTATCGCCAGATCGTCATCCTCGCCGAAGCGGCTCAGGATTTCGTCATAGACGACGATTTTCTTTTCCGGATCGTGGTAGCCCTTGCTTTTTTGGGAAAGCGCCTCGACCAGCATCCCTCGTACTTCCGGGTTTTTGTCCTCGCCATAGCGGCGCTCGATGTCCGCGTAAACGGCGGCGCGATCGACACCGGAAAATGGGATGGAATCCAGCAAGCCCTGAATGACCAGCGCCCGCGTTTCCGGCAGTTCATTATCGCCGCCGAAGCGCCGGTCGAGTTCCCGATAGACTTCCGGAACCTCGTCCAAGGAAAAGGAAGTCATCAGATTCGCTCTTTCCGTGAGCGCGCGCGCGGCCCAGTAGCGGGTTTCGGTGTCCTCGTCCGCGCCAAAACGCTCGCTGACGCTCCGGAATATCTCGGCGCCTTCCTCATACCCGCCCCCTCCCCGCTTCCGCCAGGAGGCGGCCCCACCCTTGAAATACAACGCCATGGCAAGCCAACGGCGAACGACAGGATCCTTGTCCTCGCCAAAGCGTTTTTCCGCCTCGTCGGCGGTGGAAATCGCGACATCCCAGCCGTGACGGGACTTGGTGTTGAATATAAAAGCGGTCAGCCGGGCAAGCGATTCCGCCAGCTGCGCGCGGACTTCCGGGTTTTTGTCATTTCCGAAACGCGCCAGGATGTCGTTCCGAAGCGATTCTTCCGCGTTTGCGTCCCAATCCTTTATGCGCCAGAGCGCGAGCACCTTGTCGCCCAGCGCGGACAACACCAAGGCGCGGACGCGCGCGCGCGCATCCTTGCCATGCCGACGCTCGATCTCGTCGTAAAGGGAAATGGATTTTGCGTAATCCTCCTCCATGAAGGAGGCCGTCGCTTCCTTCAGCAGGGATTCGATTTCCTCTTCCGGGTGGTCAGCCCGCGCTTCCTGCCGCGCGGGCGCCGAAACGGGCGAAACATCCTCGGACATGGCGTTACCCGCAAAAAGAGAAAATGCCAGAGCAGCGGCAAAACAGGTTCGGCAAGGGAACATGGCACGAATCACAATGATAATTACAAAGCAGGATTATATGCGCCATCAACGGGAATCCCCCCGATATGCTTTCTTGACTATGCTGCATTGCTCGACACACCGCCTGAAGTCGTCGCGGCCCTGCCGTGTAAAACCTGTCCCATAACGCATCCTTCCAGGCAGCCGACAGAATAGTGCCAGAAAATTCCGGGACTAAACAACTAACTGCCCAAAGGACGCCTATGGCGTCCGCGCTATCCTTCCCGCCCTCTTGGTCAAAATCGCTGTCGGCGACGCGGGCAATCTTGTGGGTTTTGCCCAGGCGCTGGATTGTCGAACGAACTTTTGCCTGGCGGGCGATCTTCCGCCGCCTCAATCGTGAGCATGAAATCAACCCCTGGCATTCCGGGGCCATGCTTTTGAAATGACTTCCTACTGTCTCCCAGAAGCGTCGCGATGCTCGATCAGCAATTGCGGCGTCTGGATGCCGCGGTATTCGTTGATGTTCAGGCGGTAGGCGATGTGAACCCGGGGCGCGGAGGGGATGCGAGGGTCGGCGTCGAATTCTATGCCCTCGATGCTGCGGCCATCCTTGCTGAGGCGCAATTTCAGATGCTTGTCTTGCAGGCGTTTTTCCTGTTCGACCAGAAAATCATCGGCAAAGAGCGGCGCGGGAAAGCCTTGTCCCCAGATTTCCTGTTCCAGCAAATGCGCCGTTTCCAGATTGAAGCAGGAGGCTTCCAACGGGCCGTCGGTTTCCAGCGTCTGTTCCAGCGCCATCGGGTCGATGCATTCGCGCGCGACCTCGGCGAAAAGCGCGCGAAAACGCGGGAAATCCTCTTCCATCAGGCTCACGCCCGCCGCCGCCGCGTGGCCGCCGAAGCGCAACAGCAGCCCCGGCGCGCGCTTGGACATCAAATCCAGCGCATCACGCAGGTGCAGCCCGCGAATCGAGCGCCCCGATCCCTTGAGTTCTCCAGACTTGCCGCGCGCGAAGGCAAATACGGGACGGTGAAATTTGTCCTTGACCCGCGCCGCCAGAATGCCGACCACGCCTTGATGCCATTCGGGTTCAAAGATCGCCATGCCGGGAGGAGCTTCCCTTGGGTCGAGGTTCTCCAGCGCGGCGAACACCTGATTGCGCATGTCGTTTTCGATTTCGCGGCGCTCACGGTTCAGGTCGTCCAGTTGTTTCGCGTAATGCAGCGCCGCGCCGGGATTGTCGGCCATCAGGCATTCGATGCCGATCCGCATGTCGGACAATCGTCCCGCCGCGTTCAGGCGCGGCCCCAGAACGGAGCCGAGATCATGGGCGGCGAGCCGGGCGCGGTTGCAGTTTGTCGTCGCCAGCAGCGCCGCGATGCCCGGCGAAAGCTGTCCGGCGCGCATGCGCTTCAGTCCCTGGCTGACCAGAACGCGGTTGTTGTGGTCGAGCGGCACGACATCCGCCACCGTGCCCAGCGCCACCAAATCCAGAAGATGCGCCAGATTGGGTTCCGGCGCGCCGGCAAACCAGCCGCGCGCGCGCAATTCGGCGCGCAGGGAGAGCATGACATAGAACACCACGCCCACGCCCGCCAGATGCTTGGAAGGAAAGACGCAGCCCGGCTGGTTGGGATTGACGATGCAATCCGCCTCAGGCAATTGCTCGCCCGGCAGGTGATGATCGGTAATCAGCGTCGCAATGCCCAGCTCGCGGGCGCGCAACACGCCTTCCAGACTGGCGACGCCGTTATCCACAGTGATGATCATGTCCGGCTTCGGCTCGCGCATGGCCGCGATGTCCACGATGGCGGGAGAAAGGCCGTAACCCAGGGTGAAGCGATCCGGCACCAGATAATCCGCCTGCGCGCCGCGCCCCAGGCTCATCTGGCGCAGGGCGCGCAGGGCGACCGCGCATGCGGTCGCGCCGTCGCAATCGTAATCGGCCACGATCAAGAGCCGCTTGCCCGCTTCCAGCGCGTCCGCAAGCAGCGTGGCGGCGGCATCGGCGCGCGTCAGGGCGGAGGGCGGCAACAGGGCGTTCAGGCTATAGTCCAGATCACGGATATCCGTGATGCCGCGCGCGGCGTAGAGCCGCGCCAGCAGGAAAGGAAGCCCCTGCGCTTCCAGACGCGCTCGCGCGGCGGCAGGAACGGGGCGGCGAGAAAGTCGCATGGGCGCGCGAAACAATCAGTTGGCCGCGTCGTCGATGGCGTCTTGCGCTTCTTCCGCCGCTGTTTCCGCATCATCCTGGACGGATCGCAATTCTGGCGGCGCGGGTTCGCCCAGCAGGCCGGGATGCACCTTGAACACTTCGGGCGGCGTCACCGCCTCAACCGCCGGTTGCCTGTGCAGGCAGGCGCCCAGAGCGAGGAGAAAACAACAAAGGAAAAAGCGATAACGGTTCATGGAGAAATTTCAAAAGGGCGAAAGCGAGGAATGATAGCGCGTCTTTTCCCGGCAGGGACAGCGCGGCAAGAAATTGGCGGCAGGCGGTCACCCGCGCGCGTCCCTGATGTCCGGCAGGCGCAGAAAATGGTCAAGGATATGGAAATGATCCTCGAACAATTCCGCTTCCATGCCGGACAGTCCGCGGATGGGAAACCAGCGCGCCGCCTCGGCGTCATCCGCGCCCTGAACGGCGGGGAGCGTTTTCCGCGCCAGGTCGAACCAGTGGACGTGGGTGAGAATGCGTCCGCGCGGACTGCGCAGGGGATGGTCGAAGACGGCCACGTCACGCAGGGCATGAACGTCGTTCGCCAGATCCAGCCCGGTTTCCTCTTTCAGTTCCCGCAGCGCGCCTTGCAGCAGCCGCTCCTCTTTTTCGAGGAAACCGCCGGGGATTGCCCACAAACCGCGTCCCGGCGCATTTTTCCGCCGCACCAGCAGCGCGTGTCCCGCCGCGGTCACCAGCGCGTCCAGCGTCACGAAAGGGCCTGCGCCCCATTTTTTCCGGTAGGCGTCTACGGCCAGGTATTCTTCCCGCAGGGCGGCGAAGTCCGCGCGGGTCGCCCAGCTTTCGAGAAAACGGGCAACGGCGGGCGGAACGGCGGCAAGGCTGCGCTCGTCGGCGGCGCCCATGAAATACATGCGGCGAATGGCGCAAGCGTCGATGTCGCCCTGACGCTCCAGCGCCAGCAAGGACCAACGCGGGAAAAGGCGCAGATAATCACTGGAAGCGTCCTTGTGAAAACCGGCCAGCGCAACGCGCGGCGAGCGCGGCGCCCATTCTTTCATCGCCGCCAGCGCGCCCTTTTCCACCGCCGCCGCCCAGCGCGAGTCGTCGTAGTAGTCGCGCACGGGCGCGAACGAGACGCGCCGCGCCGCCCGCGCGTCCAGGCTGGCGCGTATCATCGCCGCGCGTTCCTTGACGTTGAAGGGATTGCGGATATTTCTGGCCGCGAACGCCGATCCCAACACCACCACTACCCGTTCGGCCTGCGCCAGCGCCGCTTTCAGCAAGACGGCGTGCGCGTTGTGAAAAGGCTGAAAGCGTCCCGCAAGGACGGCGGCGTCAAAGCGTTCGCGCAAGGACATGGGCGCTCATTCCCGCATGGCCGTTTCGATTTCCGCCACGGTTCTCGGCGCGTGGGTGTAGATCTGACAGCCTCGTTTCGTCACGCGCACGTCGTCTTCGATGCGAATGCCGATATTGTGCAGGCGCTTCGGCACGTCCGGGGCGGGGCGGATGTAAAGGCCAGGCTCCACGGTCAGGGTCATGCCGGGCGCCAGGAGCGTCCACGCCTCGCCCTGCCGATAGTTGCCCGCGTCGTGCACGTCCAGCCCCAGCCAGTGACCGGTGCGGTGCATATAAAAACGCTGATAGGCGCCGGATTCAATCAGGCCGTCCACCGAACCCGAAAGGAGCCGCAAATCCGCCATGCCTTCGGTCAACACCCGCACCGCGGCCTCGTGCGGCGCGTTGAATGCCGCGCCCGGACGTATCGCCGCGATTGCCGCCGATTGCGCGGCCAACACGATCTCGTAGCAATCTTTCTGCGCGGCGGAAAATCGTCCATTGACTGGAAAAGTGCGGCTGATGTCGGCGGCGTAGCCCTGCACTTCGCAACCCGCGTCGATGAGCGCCAGACCCTTTTCGGGCAGGCGCTTGTCGTTTTCCGTGTAATGCAGCACACAGGCGTTGCCGCCCCCGGCGACAATCGGCGCGTAGGCATGGCCGGTCGCGCCCCGGCGGCGGAATTCATGGCTCAATTCCGCTTCCAGCTCATACTCGAACAATCCGGGACGGCAGGCGCGCATGGCCCGGAGATGACCGGCGGCGGCAATGTCGGCGGACGCTTGCATGAGCGAAAGTTCCGTCGCGTCCTTGATGAGCCGCATGGCGTCCAGCGTTTGCCGCAAATCGCAAATGAGCGCGGGCGGTCGTTTGCCTGTCCGGCTCATGCCGCGCACCGCGTTCAGGGCGCGAATGACGAGAGCATCGTTTTCGGCGTCCTGTCCCAGGCAGTGCCAGAGCGCCGGTCGGTCTGCCAGAAGCGTCGGCAATTGCGTTTCCAGCGCGTCCAGCGGAAAGGCCGCGTCGAATCCGAAAATCTCCCGCGCCGCCTGCGGCCCATGCCGGAAGCCTTCCCAGATTTCCCTGTCCGCGTCCTTTTCACGGCAAAACAGGATGGAGCGCCCATCCGCCAGCGCCAATACCGCGTCCGGCTCAGGAAAAGCCGTCAGGTACCAGAAATCGGAATCAAAACGATAAGGATACGGCGTATCCCTGTTGCGCATTTTTTCGCGGGCGGTCGGGATTATCGCCACGCCGTCCCCGATGCGCGCCAATAACTGCCTGCGCCGCGCCACCTGCGGCCAACAATCATTTCGCGGGTCGGCGTTGCGGCGAGGGCGGGACATGCGGGGCTTGGCGGTCATGGGAAAGCGGCGCGACGCCGCCGAAAGGAATGGGCAACGGATGGAATGGCGTGCTTGACGCTCACGTGTTCGGCGTCGTATCCAGCGAGAATGTGAATTCCTTGAAGGACGCGCCGCTTTCTTCATCGCTTTGCTCGAATTCCAGCGATTTGTCGGTGCGCCGGATTTCGCCTTTCTCCGCGCCTGTGTCAATGGTGGAATTGTTGACCAGCCAGGAAAGATTGGTGGGCGAGTCGGAATTGACCAGGGCTTCGTCCAGCGTGATGACGCCTTCGCGGTACAGCCGGAACAAATCCTGTTCAAAGGTCTGCGAGCCGGGCGCCAGACTTTGCTCCATCGCCTCCTTGATGGCCTGCACTTCGCCGCGTTCGATCAATTCGCTGATGTGGCGCGTGTTGAGCAGCACTTCCACCGAAGGGATGCGCATGCCATCCGGCTTTCTCACCAGCCGCTGGGAAACGATGGCGCGCAGGCTGGTGGTCAATTCCAGGAACAGGGCTGAACGGTTTTCCAGCGGAAAGAAATTGATGATGCGATTCAGGGCGTGATAGCTGTTGTTGGCGTGCAGGGTCGCCACGCACATGCACCCGGTCTGCGCATACGCTAGGGCCGCCTGCATGGTTTCCTTGTCGCGGATTTCGCCAATCATGATGCAGTCCGGCGCCTGGCGCATGGCGTTTCTCAGGGCGGACGCCCAATCGCGCGTGTCGATGCCCAGTTCGCGCTGGTTGACGATGGATTTCTTGTGCCGGAAGAGAAACTCTATCGGGTCCTCCACCGTCAGGATGTGACCGCTGCGATTGATGTTGCGAAAGTCCAGCATGGCCGCAATCGTGGTGGACTTACCCGACCCCGTGCTGCCGACAATCAGGATCAGCCCGCGTTTTTCCATGATCAAGTCCCCCATGACCGGCGGCAGTCCCAGACTGCTCAATTCAGGGATATTGCTCTGGATGAAACGCACCACGATGCTGATGGAATTGCGCTGCCGGAAAAGATTGACCCGGAAATTGCCCACCTGCGGCATGCCGAAGGAAAGGTTCATTTCCATGTCGTTCTCGAAAGCCTGCGCCTGCTCGACCGTCATCAATTCCAGGGCGATTTTTTCGATCATGTCCGGCGTCATCACCTGCTGATTGACGGGCATGGAGTTGCCGTGAATCTTGATGTGAATCGGCGTTCCAGCGGAAACGAACAAGTCAGACGCCTGTTTTTCAGACATGAGTTGAAAAAGTTTATCCAGAATCATGGCTCAAATCCTTCACTGATGAGTGCATACGGAAACATACGCGCTGTGCATGAACGGAAACTCAATCGCGCAGCAGATCGTTGATGCTGGTCTTGGCGCGGGTCTGCGCGTCGACTTTCTTGACAATCACGGCGCAATACAGGCTGTGACTGCCATCCTTGGCGGGCAGGTTGCCGGAAACCACGACGGAGCCGACGGGAATGCGGCCATAACTCACCTTGCCCGTCGCGCGATCATAGATTTTCGTGGATTGACCGATATACACGCCCATGGAGATTACCGAATTTTCCTCGACGATCACACCCTCGACAATCTCGGAACGCGCGCCGATGAAGCAGTTGTCCTCGATGATGGTCGGATTGGCCTGCAAAGGCTCCAGTACGCCGCCCAATCCAACGCCGCCGGAAAGGTGCACGTTTTTCCCCACCTGCGCGCAGGAACCGACCGTTACCCAGGTATCCACCATCGCGCCGCTATCGACATACGCGCCGATATTCACGTAAGAGGGCATCAGCACCACGTTTTTCGCGATATGCGCGCCGCGCCGGACAACCGCCGGCGGCACGACGCGAAAACCGCCGCGCGCAAAATCCTCGTCCGTATATGCCGCGAACTTGGTTGGCGTCTTGTCGTAATAGCGCGACACGCCGTCCTGCATCGGCGCGTTGTCCCGGACGCGAAAGGAAAGCAGCACCGCTTTCTTGATCCATTGATGCGTTACCCACTGCCCCCCGATTTTCTCCGCCACGCGCAGAACGCCCGCGTCCAGCGCCGTCACGATATCCTCAATCGCCTGAATTTCAGTCGACGGGCACTGCGGATTCATTTCTCCCCGACGCTCCCAAAGCGCGTCGATCAAGGGCTGCAAGGCCAGTAGCCCGGAAACGGAAAGAGCGGACATAGAGAATTCCTGATAATTGAAAAAACAGCCAGCCAAAAGCCCTCGCATTATAGCCCTTGCGCGCCCTTGCGGGCGGCGATTGCTTTTGTTCGAGAGGCGTCAAGCCGCGCTTTTACCGAAAGTCTGACCGATTTTTTGTTTTTTTCGGAGATTTTTGCGATGCCTTTATCGCGCCGCGCCCCCTGTCATCTGACGCGCCAGCGTTGCGTACAGCGGCGCGCTGATGAGACGTGAAATGCCGGAAGACGACAGTGTAACCACCATCAAGGCAATCACGAGATCGTAGCCATCCACCATTTCCATGACAATCAAGAAAGAAGTCATGGGCGCTTGCGTGGCGGCCGCGAGAAAACCGGCCATGCACAAAACCAGCACCATGCCGGGCATGGCGCCCTGGTCGAGCAACGGCGCGAGCGTATGTCCCACGCCCGCGCCGATGGCGAGCGAAGGCGCGAAAATGCCGCCCGGCAGACCGGAAAAATAAGCCGCCAGCGTTGCCGCGAACTTGGCGGGCGCGAAATACCAGGGCAGATGGCCTTCGGCTTCCAGCAACGCCTGTGTTTGCTCCAGCCCGCTGCCAAAGACCGCGCCGTCCGTGACCGCGCCCAGACTGGCGACGAACATGCCGCAGATTGCCGCGAAAACGAGTGGCCGCTGGCGGCGCAAGTCGGCCAGCGCTCCGCGCCAGTTGCCCGCGCCTTCGATCATCATGCGCGAAAACAGGCCGCCAAGAAGCCCGCAGACGAGAATGGCCAGCGCCGCGGCGATCAGTTGATCGCCTTCCCCGGCAATGATCAGCACCGTGCCGAAGTAATTGCCGCCGCTGCCTTTCATGGCCTGCGCGGTCACGCCCGCCAGCACGATGGCGGTAATGATCAGCCCGGACATGCGCGCTTCCAGCCCTCGACTCATTTCCTCAATGGCGAACATGACGCCCGCCAGCGGCGCGTTGAAAGCCGCCGCAATCCCCGCCGCGCCGCCCGCCACCAGCAGATGGCCGCGCTGGATTCGCAGGGCGGCGGGCAATAGATGGTGGATGGCGTTCATCAGCGCGGCACCCACCTGTACGCTCGGCCCTTCGCGCCCCAGCGAAAAGCCGCAGCCAATGGCGCTGGCCCCGACCAGAATCTTGCCGACGATGATGCGCACGGACAACAAGGGACGCCACGCGCTTTTTTCCTCGACGCGCCCGACGGTCTGCGCCCGCTGTATCTCCGCCAGCGTCTGCGGGATGCCGCTGCCTTCCGCGCCGACAAAATAACGCCGCGTCAGCCACACGCACAACACGCCGCCCAGCGGCGTGACGATGAACGGCAACCACCAGAACTGCCGCGCCCCGCGGATGAAATAATGCGTCAGCCCCGTCGAAAGCTCGGCAAACAATACCGCCAGCAAACCCACGCCCACCGCGCCA
>JAITJU010000087.1 GCA_031278735.1 Zoogloeaceae bacterium | reverse complement strand
TGTGCCGTATCGCTATTCCGAAAGCGGCGCGGCCATTCTGGTGCCCGCCGGACAGGTGCATGACGCGCGCCTTCGCCTGGCGGGGCAGGGACTTCCTCGCGGCGGCTCGATTGGCTTCGAGTTGATGGAGACCCAGAAATTCGGCTCCAGCCAGTTCATTGAACAGGTCAATTACCAGCGCGCGCTGGAAGGGGAGCTTTCACGCACCATAGAATCCATTTCCGCCGTGCAGTCGGCGCGGGTGCATCTGGCGATCCCCAAGCCCAGCGTCTTCGTGCGCGAGGAACAAAAGCCAACGGCTTCCGTGCTCCTGCGCCTCTTTCCCGGTCGAGTGCTGGACAACGCGCAGGTCGCGGGCATCAGCCACCTCATTGCTTCCAGTGTGCCGCAATTGCCGCTCTCCAACGTCAACATCATCGATCAGAACGGCAATCTGCTCTCGCAGATCAAGGACAAACTTACGGAGGCCGGGCTGGATTCCACTCAGCTCAAGTATGTGCGCGATGTGGAAAGCAGCATCATTGAGCGTATCCAGAATATCCTGACGCCTGTGCTGGGCGAAGGCAATTATCGCGCCCAGGTGGCCGCCGATCTGGATTTTTCGCATGTCGAGCAGACGGCGGAAATTTTCGCGCCCAACACTGACCGCGCGGTCGCCAGCGTTCGCAGCGAACAGGTGTCGGAATCCGCCAACCTCAACCAGCCGCCGCCAGGCGGAATTCCTGGCGCGCGCACCAATCAGCCGCCCGTGCCTGCCACAGCGCCGCTTTCCCAGCCGCCGGTCGCGACGCCGACAGGCGGCGCGACCGCGCCGCAGACGCCTCGCAACCCCGATCGCGGGCAGGTCGACATGGCGGGCGTGTATGCGCCGTTGGATCCCGTATCGCCGCCGCTGGCGACGCAAAAAGGCGTGACCACCAATTACGAGGTGGACAAGACCATACGCTACACGCGCCAGTCGGCGGGCGCGATACGGCGCTTGACCGCGGCGGTGGTGGTCAACTATCGCATGGTCAAGGACAGGAGCGGCGCGGAGAAGCCGGGGCCGTTGCCGGAGGAGGAAATCGAAAAAATCCGCAATCTGGCGCGGGAAGCCATGGGGTATAACGAAGCGCGCGGCGATTCGCTGTCGATTGCCAATGTTTCCTTTACGGCGGAGGCGCGCGCGGCGGAGGAGGGCACACCCTTGTGGAAAGATCCGGAAACCGTCGCGCGCGGGCTGGACATTCTGAAATATGTGGTCATTGCGGGCATTTTGTTCGCCATTTACTTCGTCATGCTGCGTCCGGCGTTGCGCGCCATGCGGCGACCGGATGAGGAAAAAGCCGCGGACGCCGCGGGTGCAGGCGCGAGCGGCGAAGGCGGCAGCGGCTTCCCGATGGGGGGCGGCGAAGGCGCGTCGGAAGAACTCAACAGTTTTGCCGCCAAGGTTGGCAAGGCCAGAGAACTTGCCAAGGGCGATCCGAAAGTGGTCGCCAACATGATCAAGGACTGGATGGGGCTGAATTGAACGGCGTCTATCGGTAAACACGCTTTTTCAGGAGAACGAACATGGCGGATGAAGGTCTGGAAAAAAGCGCTATCCTGCTGGTGACGCTGGGAGAGGATCATGCCGCCGAAGTGTTGAAGCTCTTGGGGCCGCGCGAGGTTCAAAAGCTCGGTCACGCCATGGCTGGCCTGAAAACCGTGCCGCGCGCCAGGGTGGAAACGGTGATGGATGAGTTCATCACCGCCACGGCGGAACAAGCCGCGCTGCACGTGGATACCGACAATTACATTCGCACCGTGCTCAACAAGGCGCTGGGCGACGACAAGGCCGCCAATCTCATTTCCCGCATTCTGCACGGCGGCGAAACCAGCGGCATCGAGGGACTGAAGTGGATGGACGCCGGTACGGTGGCCGATCTCATCAAGAACGAGCATCCGCAGATCATCGCCACCATACTCGTGCATCTGGAACACGAGCACGCCAGTGAAATCCTCGGCCTTTTTTCCGAGCGCCTGCGCAACGACGTGGTGCTGCGGATTGCCACGCTGGAGGGCATACAGCCGCAGGCGCTGAAGGAATTGAACGACGTCATGCTGCAACTGCTTTCCGGTTCCGCCAACATCAAGAAGACGGCGATGGGCGGGGCGCGCGCCGTGGCGGAAATCCTGAATTTCAGCGGCACGGCGGAGGAAACCTCCGTCATCGAAGCCATCAAGGAATACGATCCCGATTTGGCGCAGCGCGTTCTGGATGAAATGTTCGTCTTTGAAAACCTGCTGGACATCGATGATCGTTCCGTGCAGATGCTGCTCCGGGAAATTCAGTCGGACGCGCTGGTGCTGGCCTTGAAGGGCGCATCCGAGCCGTTGCGCGAGAAAATCTTCAAGAACATGTCGCAACGCGCCGCCGAAATGTTGCGCGAAGACCTGGAATCCAAGGGGCCGGTGCGGCTTTCCGAAGTGGAAGCCGAACAGAAGGAAATTCTCAAGGTGGTGCGCCGACTGGCCGACGAGGGACAAATCGTCCTGGGCGGCGCGGGCGGCGAACAAATGATTTGACGGAGACCGGCGCATGGCGGATTTCATTCCCAAGGAGGCGCTTTCTTCCTATACCCGCTGGCAGGCGGATGATTTTGGCGCGCCTTCCGCGCCGGAAGAGGGGGGGGCAGTCCAGTCCGCGCCAGCGCCTTCCACGACGGCGGAAGGCGCTGGCGCGGCGGAGGTTCCGTCGTCCGACGTTCCTTTTGCGCTCCCCACAGCGGAAGACATTGAGCGCATGCATGAAGAAGCCCGGCAAAGCGGCTATCAGGCGGGCTACGCCGAAGGTCTTGCGGCGGGCAGCGAAGAAGGCCGTCAAAGCGGCCTGGCCGCCGCGCAAGTCTACGCCGCGAATCTGCAAAGTCTATGTCAGGGCATGGAAGCGGCGGCGCAGCTATTCGATCAGGAAATGGCGGAAGCCGTGCTGGCCTGCGCGCTGGAAGTCGCCGGACAAATCACTCGCCGCGCCATCCAGGTCAATCCCGAAATCCTTTTGCCGGTCATCCGTGAGGCGCTGGCCGCCCTGCCGCTGCGGCATGGCTCGGTGACCTTGCTGGTCGCGCCTTCGGAAATCGCGCTGGCGCGTGAACATCTGGAAAGCCAGTTCGCCCAGTCCGGCTGGATCATTCAGGATGACCCGGAACTCTCTCCCGGCGGCTGCCGCCTGCGCGCCGACAACAGCGAAATCGACGCCAGTCTGAAAACCCGCTGGCGGCGAGTGCTGGAAGCCATCGGCGTGACGCCGGAATGGCTGGAGCGGCAACCGTGAATGCCGCTTCGGAAGCGACGGATGCACCGGAAGATGCGCAGGCCGAAACCGCGCTTTCCCTTGCCCATGCCCGCCTGCAACGCTGGCGTTCCCTGGCGGCGCAGGCGGGCGAAGCCGCGCGCTGCGCCGACGTCTTCCTAGCCAGCGGTTGCCTTACGCGCATAAATGGTCTGATCGTGGAAGCCTCCGGGCTGAAGCTGCCATTGGGCAGCACATGCCGGATTTATCCCAATCTGGGCGCGCCGGTGGAAGCGGAAGTCGTGGGGTTCGCGGGCGAAAAGCTGTTTCTCATGCCGTCCGACGATGTCTACGGGCTTTCTCCCGGCGCGCGCGTCATGGCGGTGGAGCCGCCGCTGACGCATCCGCGCGTGGGCGCTGCCTGGAAGCACCGCCGCACCAGCGATCGCGCCCGGCAGGTGCCTGTGGGCGAATCCCTGTTGGGGCGTGTGCTGGATGGCGTGGGACGTCCGTTGGACAACCGTGAGGCGTTGCGCTCGGAGGCGCAGCGTTCACTGCAAAGCCGTCCCTTCAATCCCATGCGGCGCGCGCCGATTGAACACGCGATGGATGTGGGCGTGCGCGCCATCAATGGCCTGCTGGCGATTGGGCGCGGGCAGCGCATGGGATTGTTCGCGGGTTCCGGCATAGGCAAGTCGATGCTGCTGGGCATGATGGCGCGCTACACCACAGCGGAAGTGGTTGTGGTGGGCTTGATTGGCGAGCGGGGGCGCGAGGTGAAGGAATTCATCGACCAGATACTCGGCGAACCCGGCATGGCGCGCGCCGTGGTGGTCGCCGCGCCTGCCGACACCAGTCCCTTGATGCGTCTGCAAGGCGCGGCCTACGCCACCACGTTGGCCGAATATTTCCGCGATCAGGGCAGGCACGTGCTGTTGATCATGGATTCGCTTACCCGCTTTGCCATGGCGCAAAGGGAAATCGCGCTGGCCATTGGCGAGCCGCCCGCCACGCGCGGCTATCCGCCCTCGGTGTTCGCGCGGATACCGCAGCTCGTCGAGCGCGCCGGCAACGGCGCGCCGGGCGGCGGTTCCATCACGGCGTTTTATACGGTGCTGGCGGAGGGCGACGACCAGCAGGATCCGATTGCCGACGCGACGCGCGCCGTCCTGGATGGTCATATCGTGCTGACCCGCGCTCTGGGCGACGCGGGGCATTATCCGGCCATCGACGTTGAGCAGTCGATCAGCCGGGCGATGGTCAATCTGGTGACGCCCGAGCATCTGAATCTGGCGCGCCGCTTCAAGTTCCTGTTTTCCCGCTACCAGCGCGCCCGCGATCTGCTGGCCGTCGGCGCTTACGCCGCGGGTTCCGATCCGGTGCTGGATGAAGCCATCCGCCTTTATCCCCGCATGGAAAAGTATCTGCAACAGGACTTCAGCGAGCGCGCCCCGTTTGCCGCCAGCAAATCCGGTCTGGAAAACCTGTTTTCCGACCCCTAAAGTAAAAATTTTCCCTGCCGTAAAGAGAGGCGAGCAGGCGAAGGATTCCGAACGGGAGCGCCCCGGCGTCCTGGCCTGGATTTCACGAGTACTGATTTTCAAAGGAGAAACAAAATGTCTGCCATCATCAACACCAATATTCCCTCGCTGAACGCGCAGAGGAATCTCACCACGTCGCAGGGT
>JAITJU010000081.1 GCA_031278735.1 Zoogloeaceae bacterium | reverse complement strand
GGCAGCTATGTGTTCGACTACGACTACGAAAGCCGGGCGCATCTCATCGCCAACGTGAGTCTGGTGTTTGAATTCAAGGGGTCTATCCGCTGATGCCTGTTCGCGCCATGCCAGCCGCGCGGCTGGAAAGCGTATTGGGCTACCGTTTCAGGGACAAGACGCTGCTGGTCACGGCGCTGACGCATCGGAGTTTTGGCGTCCCGCATTACGAGCGACTGGAATTTCTGGGCGACGGCGTGCTGGACTGCGCGATTGCCGCCTTGTTGTACCGCCGTTTCCCGGATTTGCCCGAAGGCGACCTTTCCCGTCTGCGTTCCAGTCTCGTCTGTCAGGATGCCCTGTGCCGTCTGGCCTCTGAAATCCATCTGGGCGATTCCCTGCGTCTGGGGGAAGGGGAGGCGAAGAGCGGCGGTGCCGGGCGGCCTTCCATACTGGCGGATGTGCTGGAAGCCATTTTTGGCGCGATCCACCTGGACGGCGGTTTTGAGGCGGCGGCGACCGCCATCGGGCGATTGTTTGCCGAACAGCTTGCCGCCCTGGTTCCCGGCCAATCCATGAAAGACGCCAAGACCCGCTTGCAGGAATGGCTGCAAGGACGCCATCAGGCGCTGCCCAAATACGTTTTGCTGGAAATCACGGGCGCGGCGCATGAACAGACCTTTCGCACGCTTTGCCAGATTGATGGTCAGGATATTCACGCCGAGGGCGCGGGCGGCAGCCGCCGTCTGGCCGAGCAGGCCGCCGCCGCCAACGCCTTACGGATTCTGGAAGGGCGGGGCGCATGAGCGCGGGCGCCGTCCGTTCCGGCTACATCGCCATTGTCGGGCGTCCCAATGTGGGCAAGTCCACGCTCCTGAACCGGCTGGTGGGCGAAAAAATCAGCATCGTTTCGCGCAAGGCGCAGACCACGCGCCATCGCGTCATGGGTATTCTGACCCGACCGGACGCGCAATTCGTATTCGTCGATACGCCCGGCTTTCAGACGCGCTTTGCCGGCGCGCTGAACCGCGCCATGAACCGGGGCGTCACGCAGGCGCTGGCGGCGGTGGATGTCGTCTTTTTCGTAGTCGAGGCGGGCGTGTTCGATGCGCGCGATAACGCGGTGTTGCGCCTTCTGCCGCCGGAAATTCCCGCCCTGCTGGTGCTCAACAAAAGCGATCGCGTTCGGGATAAGGCCAGCCTCCTGCCTTACGTGGCGCAACTTGCCGGACAGCATGAATTTGCCGCCGTGTTGCCGGTAAGCGCGACGCAGGGCAAGCAGACCGATGAACTGCTGAATTCCGCCCGCAAATTTCTGCCGCGCGCGGAACTGCTTTTCCCCGCAGATGAAATCACCGACAGAAGCGAGCGTTTTCTTGCCGCCGAATACATCCGCGAAAAGCTTTTTCGCCTGCTGGGTGACGAACTTCCCTACGCCGTCAGCGTGGAAATCGAGCAATTCGCGCTGGAGAACGATCTGCGACGCATCCATGCCGCCATTGTCGTCGACAAGGACAATCACAAGGCGATGGTCATCGGCAAGGGCGGCGGCACGCTGAAGCGCGTTGCCAGCGAGGCGCGGCAGGACATGGAGCGCCTGTTCGGCGGCAAGGTGTATCTGGAGGTCTGGGTCAAGGTAAAATCCGGCTGGGCCGACAACGAGCGCCTCCTGAAAAATCTGGGCTATCTGGAATAAGACGTACAGGAGTCCCATGCCGCGCGGCAGAATCGACGCCCAGCCGACCTACGTCCTGCACACCCGTCCCTATCGGGAAACCAGCCTGTTGGTCGAAGCCTTCAGCCGGGATTATGGTCGCGTGGCGCTGCTGGCGCGCGGCGCGCGGCGCCCGCATTCCGTCCTGCGCGGCCTGATCATGGCCTTTCAGCCGCTGGAACTTTCCTGGTCCGGCAAGGGCGAGGTTCTGACCCTGATGAAAGCCGAATGGCAAGGCGGGCAGCCCCTGCTTTCCGGTCAGCCGCTCTTTTGCGGCTACTACCTCAACGAACTGCTGCTGCGCCTTTTGCCGCGAGAAGACGCGCATCCCTGGCTTTTTGAGCATTACCGGCGCATTTTGCGGCATCTGGGACAAGCCACTCGCCAGGAAATGGCGGAATCCGGCCTGCGCAGCTTTGAACGCGCCCTGCTCTCCGAACTGGGCTATGGCCTGACGCTGGATCGCGACTGCAAAGGACAGCCCATCGTCGCCGACGCGCGCTATTGCTACGAAATCGAACGCGGCCCTGTGCTTGCCGCGCGGCGCGACGCTTCTGATCTGGCCGGTCAATCCCTGCTGGACATGGCTTGCGACGACTATGCCAACGCCGTTACCCGCAGCGAAGCCAAGCAACTCATGCGCCGCCTGCTGGCGCATTACCTGGAAGGCGTGGAACTGCACTCGCGAACCCTGTTCATTTGATCCGATATTATTGTTTATTTTCATAATGTTACAATCGTTTATTAAAGTAAAACATCAATTATTGGCGTTTGCGCATAATATGATCCATTACTTTAACAAAAACATATAACCAATTGATTTAAATTAAAATTCATGCAGAAGGCAAATGTATTGTCTTCTGCATGAAGACAAGGGGTTCCATTCAGGGTTTATTTCTGGACTGAATGAGTTCGCGATTGGCCTGTTTGGCGTTGATGCAGTTCTGCGTTTTGTTCAATCGGTCTGCGTCAGCCTTGCATTCCAGGACAACTTCCATGCGTTCGGCATCGTGTTCCTTGTACCATTCCACGCTTTGAACTTCCCGCTCGCAGCCGGAAAGGGCAATCAGCAGGGAAATACAGGCCAATCCGGACAACAGGTATTTTTTCATGAGCAATTCCTTTCATAACGAACAGTCAAAATCGCCGGAGGACAGCCCGGCTTGCCGCTCATTATAAATGAAAACAATTCTCAATTCATGGCGAAGCGGCAATCGGAAGGCAATTGCTTCGCTTCGTGTGATGTTTGCTCAATCCGCTTTGTGTTCCGCGCCGTTCGGCGCGACAAGCGTTCGCGTGGAAATGGCGTTCAGGGCGGCCTTGTAATGGGGCTGTAGGTCTTCAGGACGGTGGAGGGTCATGCCAAGGTCGTGGACGAGGCCGTCTTTCAGGCTGTAAATCCAGGCGTGTATGGTGATGACCTGGCCGCGCCGCCAAGCGTCTTGCATCACACCCGTCTGGCAGATGTTGACGGCCTGTTCCAGCGTATTGAGTTCGCAGAGGCAGTCGTGGCGCTCGTTTTCCGGCAGACGTTCGAGCAGATTGGCGTGTTTCTGGCGCACGTCCTGCACGTGCCTGAGCCAGATGTCCGCAAGGCCGACGCGGTCGCCGTCCAGCGCCGCGCGCACGCCGCCGCAACTGTAATGACCGACCACCATGATGTGCCGGACATGCAGCACGTCAATGGCATACTGG
>JAITJU010000071.1 GCA_031278735.1 Zoogloeaceae bacterium | reverse complement strand
TCTGCATGGGCGCCTCGATGGGCATGGCGCTGGGGATGGACAAGGGGCGCGGCGCGGAGGACGAAAAGAAGAAAATCGTCGCCGTCATCGGCGACTCCACCTTCCTGCACATGGGGATGCAGGGGCTGCTCAACATTGCCTACAACCGCGGCAACGTCACCGTGCTCCTGCTCGACAACCGCGCCGTCGGCATGACCGGCGGGCAGGACAATCCCGGCAGCGGGCGCGACATCCGCGGCGAGGAAGCCCCGCGCGTCGATTTTGCCCGGATCGTCGAGGCGCTGGGCGTCGACCGGGAACATATCCGCGTGGTCGACCCCTATGTGCTGCCGGCGCTCTTCAAGGCGATCCGCGAGGAAACCAGACACGACGGCCCTTCCGTCATCATCACCAACCGTCCCTGCGTCCTGATCGACGATTACGAAAAGCAGCCGTCCTACGAAGTCGACGAGACCGCCTGCACCGGCTGCGGCAACTGCGTCGAGGTCGGCTGCCCCGCCATCCACGTCACCCGCCGCGAAAAGGCGGTAAAACCTTCCGGCAAGGAAGTCGAACTCGCCTTTGCCCGCATCGAGACCGCCGCCTGCACCGGCTGCGGATTGTGCCTGCAACCCTGCGCGCCGGAAGCCATCCGACCGGCAACGCCGACGTTGCCGACATTGCCGATCAGCGTGCCGCAAAAAGCCTGAAAAGGTACAATGTCCGAATGCTTTCCTGTTGTGGAGAAAATACCGTGACGCTGATAAAACCTGCCCGATCCGCTCCTAGACGCGCCCTCCGGCGCGGACTGCGCGCCTTTGCCCTGGGCGCGCTGGTCGGCATTCCCGCTGGCGCGTGTCTTGCCGACGATCTCAAGCCTTTCGCGTTTCAGCCGGCGGAGCGGCTTCCCGCCGCGACAACGCCTGCCTGCGCCTTTCCCGGCGGACTGAAATTGCCCGTCGACTTCGCGGTTTTCGCCGCGGGCGCGTATTCGGGACGCAAGCTCCCCTACCAGATCGACCAGAGCGGTCACGAGGGCACCCAGATCGATGTCGCGGTCAACAGTCCCGGCAAGCCCGTCGCGCTGATGCTGGGCGCGTATGAGCCTACCATATGGAATATCGGCTGGTCGAAGAAGACGAAGATTGCGGCGGTTTTCGTCAGCGGCTACCATCGTCAGGCGGTCGCCGGACTGGAAAAACATGTCCCGCTGTTGAACAGTTCCCACGACAACAATGGGCCATGCGGGTTTTTTTATCTGTCCTCCGACTACGACAAGCTCGCCAACCTGAATCCCATGGCAAGACGGGTATTCGGACAGCCTGTCGACATGGTCTTTCCCGCCGAGAAAGGCCGGGTGGTGGTCGGGGAACCCTTGCGGGCGGAAACGTCCATGGTGACTTCCGCCGCGACGCCGCCGGAATCCTTTTACGACAGGAAAGCGCCGCTTGCGGGACCGGCGGGACTGGAAGACGCGGTTCGCAAGGGATTGCTGCGCAAGGCCACGGCAGAGGACAGAAAGAACTGGGTGGAGGCGGTATTCCAGAATTCTTCCCAGCGCGACGTTCCGCCCGTGGCGGGCGGCAAGGCGCCCAGGCCGTCCACGCCTTCCGATCACAACGCCTATGTCGTGCTGAAGCCGTTTACGTACCCCGCTGGACTCTACGGCGGCAACCTGGCGAATTTCTTCATTCCGAAGGGCGTGCCCATGCCGGAGGGCAACCCCGGACATTCGCGGATTTACGACTTCAACACGCTCACGTGCCGGGGATCGTGCTGAGAACCATGAACCCCGTCGTCAACAACCAAACCACCAACATTCTCGTCGTCGGCATCGGCGGCCAGGGGGTCATGACGGCCTCCGAGATTCTTTCCCAGGCGGCCATGCGCGAGGGTTACGACGTCAAGAAGACCGAAGTGGCCGGGATGAGTCAGCGCGGCGGCGTCGTTTCCTCGCATGTGCGCTTTGGCGCGCGCGTCCTGTCGCCGGAAATCGCGCCCGGCGAGGCGGACATCCTGGTCGGCTTCGAGGCCGCCGAAGCGATGCGCTGGAGCCATTATCTGCGTCCGGACGGCGTGGCGATGGTCAACCGGCTGCGGCTGGTTCCGCCCGTCGTCTCGCTCGGTCTTTATGACTACCCCGAAGATCCGATTGCCGCCGTCCATCGCCAGGGCGTCGCCATCCACGCTTTCGACGCGGGCGCCATCGCCCGCGAACTGGGCGATCTGCGGCTCGTCAACACCGTCATGATCGGCGCCATCGCCAGCAATCTGCCCTTCCCCGCCGAAATTCTGAAGGAAGGCATCGTTTCCCGCTTCCGCGCCAAGAAACCGGCGCTGGCGGAATTGAACGCGCAAGCCTTCGATCAGGGTCAGGCAGCGGCAATGGCGGCGGAATGAACCATGAACATCGACCTGGATAAAATCCGGGCGTTTTTCGCCGCCGACCGTTTTGCCTGCCGACAGGCGGGCGTCGTCATTGATTCGGTGACGGAAGACGAAGTGCAATGCGGCATGGCGATCACGGAACAACACCTGAACGCGGGCGGCGCCGTGCAGGGCGGCGCGATTTTCACGCTCGCCGATCTCGCCTTTGCCGTGCATTCCAACCTGCCGCTGTTTTCGGGGGCGCAGACCGGAATCACCGTGGGGCAGTCATGCAGCATTTCCTACCTGGCCCGACCGAAGGGCAAGCGCCTGATCGCCCGCT
>JAITJU010000052.1 GCA_031278735.1 Zoogloeaceae bacterium | reverse complement strand
TATTCCCATTCAAATACACTCCACTGTCTCTTGTTTGACATAAAACGCGGATGGAGGTAGTATTTCTGCGCAATCGAGGTATCTTTACCCCAGCGCCAGCGACCTTGAATTTTTGAAGTCTTCATTGGTTCTATACGAACATATCCGACCGGAGTTTCGTCTTCATTGTCCCCTATTATTAGATCGTTTTTTTCTTGCGAATAGAAAAAAGGGTAAAACATATTTTGTCTATCAGTTCGTTCATCATGGCTTCCGCGTTTTCTCAAATCTTCCTCTCTGTATCTATTGCCGTTTTTATCGGTCTTTGAGTATCTGCGCGTTATGTTTTCACTTGGCTCAAAGCCGCCTAATATCAGTGTGACAGATTTCCGGTAAATGACAATGCTTTCATGTGCCGTGGCAATATATTTGTCATCTGATCGACCTGACGGTTTATTTACACAGGCAATTTCCGAAATCAAGTTATTTGATCCAAAAATCTCGTCAAGTATAAGCCGCAAACGTGGTTGTTCGTGATAGTCAATACTGATAAAAATAACCCCATCCTCCGCCAGCAGTTTTTGCAGCAATTTCAAGCGCGGATACATCATGCACAACCATTTGTCGTGACGGCTCAGATCCTCGCCTTCCTTGCCGACGATTTCGCCCAACCATTTCTTTATTTTCGGATCATTTGCCTTGTCGTTATAAATCCAGCCTTCATTGCCCGTATTATAGGGCGGGTCGATATAAACGCACTTGATCCTGCCTTCATATTGCGGCAACAGTGCCTTGAGCGCCGCAAGATTATCCCCTTTGACGATCCGGTTGCCGCTATCTTCCGCGCCATGGGCATAGCGCCGTTCCAATACGCGGAACAGCACATCCTGATGGTGATTGACGACCTTTTCCTTTCCTGTCCAGATCAATTCGGGCATGACACGCTTTCTCGTTGTTCAAATCGCGGATGATTATATTTTGTTTCTGCAAGAACGGGGGAATTGCGAGAGACGGGAATCATCCCGCAAGCGGGAGCGGGCGGCGCCATGCAAGCTCATTCGCATACGGCGCGGATGAGCGCGGCGAAAAACGTCCGTTCCCGCGCCGCTTGCGCGCGCAGGCATTGCGCCAGACGCGCCGGGTCGAGCGGGTCGCGGTCGCGGATCATCCTTGCGGCGGCCAGCGCGAATGCGCGCCAGCCGTCGCCGATTTCCACCAGTTCGGCGGCGAGTTCCGCCAGCGCCGGACGCTGGGCGAGCGATGCGGCTTCTTCGAGAAAGGCCGCGTACAGGAAACGAAAACCGCCGCCGCCGGTGCCGATTTCTTCCTGCATCCGCACCAGATGGCCGATATGGAGTTTGGTCGCCTGCGCATCCGCGGCGACGGGCAGCCGCTCGACGGCGCGCGCCAGCCACAGCATGCCCTTGACGCCGATGAGCGGAACCGGCGTATGCAGCATGATGCGCGTCGTCTTCTTGATGGCGGCGGGGAGCGCGGTTTTCCATTCCGGCGCGCGCGGCGGATTGGCCGGGTAATACAGCAATCCTTTGGGCGCGAGGACGCCGCGCGCAAAACGCGCCCTGGTCAGATCGGCGGCGGGACAGCGCACGGCGGTTTCCAGCACCGGGTCGGAAATCAGATAGTCGTCGTTACTCGCGTCGCGCCCATAGGCCAGCAAGTTGTGGGCGTTGAAATGAAAACGAAAGTCCGGCGGAATGAACGGCAGCCAGAAGACCGAGGCTTGCAGGCCGACAACCTGCCCGGCATCCAGCAGTTCGTTCAACCTTGCCGCGCCTTTTTCGGGCGTGCGGAAGGTTTCCGTCCGCATGGTGAATCCCAGGGGTTTTTGCAGGCCGCGAAGGATCGCCTTGGGCGGCATCCGCCAGGAAACCAGCGGCAGACCGGAGAGTTTGATGAACGGCAGATACGCGAACGCCAGCGCGGAAGAAAGCCCGAACGCCATCGGTTCGGAAAGCGGCAGGCCGTAATGACGCAACATGGAAGACATGACGCCGCTCTCGCAATGCGACGCCTGGCTGTGAAGGAATCCACTGGTTGTCGCCATGTCAATCCAGCGTTTCCAGTTGGGCGCAGGTAATGCCCAGCGTCTCGGCGTAACGCTGGCGCAGAACAGGCGAAAGACGGGCAAAACCCTGCGGCTTCAAGTGCCGCCGCACCCGCCAGCGCCACAGGCCGCTGGCCTGCGCGAGCAAGGACAGATCCATGCGGGCGCGGTACATGTGGTATTCGAGCGGCGAACTTTCGCCCCGGCGCGCCCGTTCGCGGGCGGCGGCGGCCAGGGCCTCGAAGGCTTCCACGGCCTGCCGGGTGACGATTTCCTCGACTTCCCATCCCTGTGAAGGGACAAGCGCGAGACGCCCATCGGCGCGGCGGGCATAAACGCCTTTGCGTTGACCGTCGAGGGTGCGGTTGCTTTCCTGGGGCACGTCATTGACGTTCATTCGCACACCGTGAGCGCCAGGAAGCCGCTGGAAAAGCGCCCGCTTTCCGGCACGAAGCACAGGATGCGCTGCCCCGCCGCCAGCCGACCGCTGCGTTTCAACTCGTCAAGCATGATGTAGATGGAAGCCGCGCCCGTGTTGCCGCGAGTTTTCAGATTGGTAAACCAGCGATCTTCGGGAATCGAAAACCCGATATGGGCAAGCCCCTCGGCTACCGGCTGGCGAAAATAATACGAAGACATGTGCGGCAAGAACCAGTCGAAGTCTTCCGCTTTCAGGCCGCGCCGCGCGACGATTTCACGCAGGGGCGTCTCCAGCGCGGCTTCGACGACATGCCGATCCAGCAGTTTGACATCCTGCTTGATGGCGAAAATGGACTGTTCCGCCCACGCCGCCCCGGAAAAATTGGCCCAGCCGGAAAGATGACCGTCCGCCTCGCGCTTGCCGCCCGCGTACATGCACACGGGCAGCCGATGCGCGGCGGAGGAAAGCTCGATCCAGTCGATGCGCAAACTGGGCGGCGCGTTTCCGGGGCGGGCTTCCAGCAGGAACGCGCCCGCGCCGTCGGAAAGCATCCAGCGCAAGAAATCCTTTTCAAAGGCGATCCGGGGCTGTGTGGCGAGCGCCGCGACGCGCGCGGCGTTTTCGGCGGCAAAATGCTCGGCCTTCAAGACGGGAGAAGGCATCTCCGAAGCCACGGCCACGGCATTGGCGGTCTCGCCCGCCTTGACCGACAGCCAGGCGTATTTGAGCGCGGCAAGTCCGGCAAGGCAGATGCCGCCGACGCTAACCACCTCGCAGGCGGGGTTGCCCAGTTCGCCGTGCAGCATGACCGCGTGCCCCGGCATGATCTGGTCGGGAAGGGACGTTCCGGCCACGAGGCAGCGAATATCCTCCAGCGTGAAGCCGCCTTCCCGCAAGGCGCGGACGGCCTCGGCGGCAAGACCGGCATTGGAATGCGTGTGCCGCCCCGTCGCCGGATCGATGGCGTAATGGCGCGTCTCGATGCCGTTCTGCCGCAGAACGATGCGGCGCGCGCGCGAAGGCTGGCCGCCGATTTTGCCGAGCACGGCTTCGATGGCCTCGTTATCGACCGGCGCGTTGGGCAAAAAAGCCGCCGTCGCGGTGATGAAAACCGCGTTCATGACGACGAGACCTCCGCGCCGGAAGGCTGTTCGCGCTGCCGCTGGAGCGCCGCCAGACGGCGGGCAAGCAAGGGCGCGGCAAGGCGTTGCAGCAGGAGACTTGCGGGAACGACGGTAAGAATCATGATGACGAGATAAAGCGCGAACAGGCAGAGCGCCGGAATTCGCCGCCGTTGCCCGGCGCGTCCGCAGCGGCGGATGATGCCCGACCAGACGGAGAAAGCGCGCCGTCCGGCGCGCTCCGAAAAAATCAGATGCGGGACAACCCTGACGGCGCCCAGGCCGCGCAACATCGCCGTGCCGCGCTTTTCCTCATCCCGCGCCAGCGCATTGGCCAACGCCACGCCAAAGCGCGCGGCGGCGGCCGTCTGCCGGGCGTCGACGCCCGCGGGCGGCAAACCCATGAAGCAATCGCGGCGCCCGGTGAACATCCAGCGCGGCGTGGTGAGAAAAGTTGCCAGCGCGGGCGCCGGATCGATCATCGCCACATGATCGACAAGCTGCCCGCCCGCGTCCGCGACCAGGATTTTCAGCGCGTCGAAGGCGGAAAACCACATATTGCGGCAGGCCACCACGCTGACCACGGGCCGCCCGTTCACAAGCCGCCTGCCTGCCTCGCTCTGCAAAAAAGCGGTTATCGGCTGCGACGGCGAGAGATACCACACCGTCCAGGCGATGATGACCAGATCGAAAGACGTGTCCGCATCAACGGCAAGCGGATGATTGGGGCGAGGATCAAGGCGCGCCGATTCGGGAAAAACGTCGAGAAAAGCGAAAAAAGGCCAGGGAAAGGGAAAGGCGGGCTGCGGGCGCAGCGCCTCATGATGAATGCCGATGCCCGCGTCCAGAAGCGGGCGCGTGAGCGCGGAAACGATGTCGGCCATCTGACCGCTTTGCGAATAGGAAACGACAAGGACGTTTTTTTTCATGCGGCTACACAGCAGGTTTTCCGTTGGCGGGACGGGCGTCCGTTCTCTGGGCGGAATCAGAGCGAAGCCGGGATTCAGGATGCGGCGACGCCCGCTTTTCTGTCGGTCATCAACGGCGCGAAGTAGAACACACTTGCGCAGGACTGACAACCGCGCAAGCGCGCAATGAAGCGCAAGGCCAACATTGCCGCCGAGGCGCAAGGAGAAACCGCGATACAACTGCGACTCCTGCTGTAAAAAGCCGGATGGATT
>JAITJU010000028.1 GCA_031278735.1 Zoogloeaceae bacterium | reverse complement strand
GGACAAGGCGACCTGGCGGGCGGCGCCCTGCAAGGGGGAGATTACCCTGATTTATCAGGTCTACGCATATGACATTTCGACGCGCGGTGCCTGGCTGGATCGCCAACATGCCTTTTTTAACGCCAGCAGCGTTTTTTTACGCGCGCATGGGCAAGAAGACGCGCCGCAGCAAGTCGAATTGCTGCCGCCCGATTTCGCGCCGGACTGGCGGGTCGCAACCTCGCTCCCGCGCGCCGGGGCGGCGCCCTGGGGCTTTGGCGTTTATCAGGCGGCAAACTACGCCGATCTGCTCGATCATCCGGTGGAAATGGGGCGTTTTTCCCGCGTGGAATTCACGGTGGACGGCGCGGCGCATCATCTGGCGGTCACGGGCGGCATTCCCTTTCATCATGCGCGTCTGCGCCGCGATCTCGCTCGCGTCTGCGCCGAACAAATGGCGCTGTTTGCCCAACCGCGCCTTGCCGACCCTTACCTTTTCCTGCTCACGACAACCGATTCCGGCTATGGCGGGCTGGAACACCGAAACGCCAGCACCCTGCTTGCCGCTCATGACGATCTGCCCGCGCCGCATCTGGCGGACACGGAAACGCCGGAAGGGTACGCGCGCCTGCTGGGACTTTTCAGTCACGAATATTTTCACCGCTGGAACGTCAAGCGCATTCGTCCCGCTGAATTCGTCGCCCCGGACGATCAGCGGGAAAACTACAGCCGCCTCCTGTGGTTTTTTGAAGGCGTCACGGCCTACTATGACGACCTCTTCCTTGCGCGCGCGGGCGTCATCGACGAAGACCGCTACCTGAACCTGCTCGCCAATACCCTGAGCCAGGTGCGGCGCGTACCGGGACGGGCGACGCAAAGCCTGGCCGAATCTTCGTTCGACGCCTGGATCAAGTACTACCGCCCGGACGAAAACAGCCCCAACGCCAGCGTCAGTTACTATCTCAAGGGCGCGTGGGTCGCGCTGTGGCTGGATTTGCGCCTGCGCCAAGGAACCGCCAGTCTGGACGACCTGATGCGCGGCCTGTGGCGGGATTTCGGCAGTTCGGACAAGGGATTGACGGCAGCCGACATTTACGCCGCGGTCGCCGTTCTGGGCGGCCCCGCGCTGGCGCGCGAGCTGCAAGCCGCCGTGGAGGAAACGCGCGATCCGCCGCTGGAAAAACTGTTGGCGCAAAGAGGCGTCCGGCTCACCTGGCGGGCGGAGGGCGGCGAAACGCCCTGGCTGGGGCTGCGGCACACCATCGTCGAGGGCAGAATCCGCGTCGTCGGTGTGCTTTCCGCCTCTCCCGCCGAACAGGCCGGGCTGGCGGCAGGCGACACATTGATTGCGCTGGCGGGGCGTGAAGTCACGGCAAAAAACCTGGAATCCCGCCTTGCCGTCGATACGCCCGTCGAGTGCCACTATTTTCGCCACGGTCTGCTGCGCGCCACAACGCTGACGCCGCGAACCCCGCCCGCCGCCGCCGCCCGCCTCGCCGCGCGTCCCGGCAAGGCGGCGCGGGAGAAACGGCAAGAGTGGCTCCGAAGCGCGCAAGAGGGAACCGTCCGCCTCTGAACCCCGATTGCCCAGGGCAATCGCATGAATGCCATATGCAATGGAAGTGACCGCGGCAGGGAGGAAAAGCTTCTGGCAAGGGAGGGTCTGAAGGCCGCCAACCTCTCTTTCTGGAGGTGTTTCGCTCGTACGGTAACCCGGCAAACAACCAGGCGCAATGACAAATGTATTCATGCGATTGCCCTGCCCGATTGCCCGATTCCTGATCCCCCGCTATTTACAAGGACTACAATAACAATCTTTTTTTGAAAAACGGCGAACATGGACGTTTCGGATAACGCGCCGCAGCCCGCGCGCTTCGCAATGCCGGAAGAATGGGCGGGGGCGTTGGCGCACAGCCATTATCTGCGGCGGCTCTTTGCGGCGAGACCGGAATTGCCGGAGCGGGTGGCGCGCAACTGGCGACAGCCGCTCGCGGAAGACTGCCTGCGCGCGGCGCTCTTGCCCGCGGCGGCGGACGAAGAAATCCTGCTGCGGCAACTGCGGCGGATGCGCCAGCAGGCAATGGCGCACATCGAATTGCGCGATCTGTGCGGCCACGCCAGCCTCGAAGAAGTGATGGAAAGCATGACCCTGCTGGCCGACGTGGCGACCAACGCGGCGCTGGCCTTTCATCACGCGGCGCTGGCAAGGGAGCATGGCGAGCCGCTGGATCGGGAGGGCCTGCCGCAAAGGCTGATGGTCATCGGCATGGGCAAGCTGGGCGGGCGCGAACTGAATGTTTCCTCCGACGTGGACTACCTCTTCGTCTATCCTGAGGATGGCGAGACGGCAGGCCCGAAAAGAATCGACAACTTCGATTTTTTCACTCGCCTGGGTAAGCGCCTGATTGCCGCCCTGGACGAAATCACCGCCGACGGACAGGTGTTCCGCGTCGATATGCGCCTGCGGCCCAACGGCGATTCCGGGCCGCTGGTTTCCTCCATCGCCGCGCTGGAACATTATTTCATCACCCAGGGACGCGAATGGGAACGCTACGCCTGGATCAAGGCGCGCGTCTTGAACGTTGGCGATAACGCGCAGGCGAAATGGATGGAAGCCCTGCAAAAAACCGCGCATCCCTTTGTTTTTCGCCGCTATCTGGATTTTGGCGCCATCAACGCCATGCGTGATCTGTACGCGCAGATCCGCCGCGACGTGACGCGCAAGGATCGGGCGGATCACGTCAAGCTGGGGCCGGGCGGCATCCGGGAAATCGAATTCATCGCCCAGGTGTTTCAATTGATACGCGGCGGACGCGACACCCGCCTGCAAATCCGTCCCACGCTCGCCGTGCTGGCCCAACTGGCGGAACGCGGCATTCTTTCGGCGGGCGCCGAGGCCCAGCTGCATCTGGCCTACAAATTCTTGAGAAAGCTCGAGCACCGCCTGCAATACGTGGAAGATCAGCAAACGCACAGCCTGCCGACGGAGGAGGCCGCGCGACGCCGCATTGCCGTCAGCATGGATTGCGCCCGCTGGGAAGACTTGACGGAGCGTCTAAACGCCCACAGGGAAAAGGTCAGCGCGCATTTCGAGGCCGTGTTTTCCGATCCCGGCGAAGCGGCGCATCCCCTGGCGGATCTCTGGCGGGGCGAATTGTCGATGGAGGCGGGCGTGGCGAAACTGGCGGAAATCGGCTTTCATCACCCGCAGGACGCCTGGGCGCGTCTTGCCGCCCTGCGCGCTTCCGGGCGCTATCGGCAATTGCCGCCCGTCAACCAGGAGCGCCTGAACGTGGTCGGGCCGCGCCTGCTGCACATGGTCAGCGCCCTGCCGGAACCCGACCTGGCGCTGGGGCGCAGCCTGGATCTGCTCGCGCAAATTGCCCGCCGGGGCGCCTATCTCGCCTTGTTGCAGCAATATCCGCAGGCGCTGGAGAAAGTCTCCCGCATCGTCAGCGCCTCTTCCTGGGCCGCCGGTTATCTCAATCAGCATCCCCTGCTGCTCGATGAATTGCTCGACGCCCGTCTGCTGGATACGGCGACGGATTGGGCGGCCTTTCGCAACGAACTCGCGCGCACACTGACGGACGCGGCGGGCGATGCCGAGCGGGAAATGGACGTGCTGCGCGAACTGCATCACGCCCAG
>JAITJU010000238.1 GCA_031278735.1 Zoogloeaceae bacterium | reverse complement strand
GCCTTCAGACCCGCCCTTGTCGCCAGTTCCATCGCTGCAAACATCTTTTGACCCTCCCTTGCCAGAAGCTTTTCCTCCCCGCCACGGTCACTTCCATTGCATATGGCATTCATGCGATTGCCCTGGTGATCATGGATGGCCGCCGTCAAGAGCAAGCCGGGAACAGGTATAATTGTGTCTTTTGCGCCGGAGAGTTCTTCATGCCTATCGTTTCCCTGCGTCAACTGCTGGATCACGCCGCCGAGAATGGCTATGGCCTGCCCGCCTTCAACGTCAACAACATGGAGCAGGTCTGGGCCATCATGGAGGCCGCGCGCGAAATGGATGCTCCGGTCATCATGCAGGCTTCCGCCGGAGCGCGCAAGTACGCGGGCGAGGCTTTCCTGCGGCATCAGATTCTGGCGGCGCTGGAAGCCTATCCGCATATTCCCGTCGTCATGCATCAGGATCATGGACAATCCCCGGCAGTGTGCATGGCGGCCATTCGTTCCGGCTTTTCGTCGGTGATGATGGACGGATCGCTTCTGGCCGACGGAAAAAGCGTTGCCAGTTACGATTACAACGTGGACGTCACCCGCAAGGTCGTGGAATTTTCCCATGCCGTCGGCGTTTCCGTGGAGGCGGAACTGGGCGTGCTCGGCTCACTGGAAACCTTGCAGGCCGACAAGGAGGATGGGCACGGCGCGGAAGGCGCGATGCGGCGCGAAGACCTGCTCACCAATGTCGAACAGGCCGCCGGTTTTGTGCGGCAAACCAATTGCGACGCGCTGGCGATTGCCATCGGCACCAGTCACGGCGCGTACAAATTCACCAAGAAGCCCACGGGCGACATTCTCGCCATCGACCGCATCGCCGAGATTCACGCCCGTCTGCCCAACACCCATCTGGTCATGCACGGTTCTTCCTCCGTGCCGCAGGAACTGCTCGCCGAAATCCGGCAATTCGGCGGCGACATGAAGGAAACCTACGGCGTGCCGGTGGAGGAGATTGTCGAAGGCATCCGCCACGGGGTGCGCAAGGTAAACATCGACACCGACATCCGCCTGGCCATGACGGGCGCGATTCGCCGCTTTCTGTTCGAGAACCCGTCGAAATTCGACCCGCGCGATTATCTGAAGCCTGCCCGCGAAGCCGCCAAAAAAATCTGTATCGCCCGCTTTCGCGCCTTTGGCTGTGAAGGCCGCGCCAGTCAGATCAAGCCGACGCCGCTGGAAAAAATGGCTGAGGGTTACGCAAACGGCAAACAGTGAAAAATACCCGCTGGAGAACGAACCCGCGCGTCTCCGGCGAAAACAAGGCAAGACAGGGGGCAATTCATGAAAATACAAAAACTGGCGCTGGCTTCCAATAACGCAAAAAAACTGACGGAACTGGTCACGCTGCTCTCCCCTCTTGGCATTCAGTTGACGCCGCAACGCGAACTGGGTGTGCCGGAATGCGATGAGCCGCATTGCACATTCGTGGAAAACGCGCTGACCAAGGCCAGACACGCCGCCGCCATGACTGGCCTGCCCGCGCTGGCGGACGATTCCGGCTTGTGCGTCGACGCCCTTTTCGGCGCGCCCGGCGTACATTCCGCGCGTTATGCCGGCGACCCGAAGAGCGATACGCGCAACAACCAGAAACTCATCGCCGCCCTGCAAGATGAAAGTAACCGGAGCGCCCGCTTTGTTTGCGTCATCGTGCTGGCGCGCTACGCCAATGACCCGCAGCCGATAATTGCCGAAGGCGAATGGCGCGGCGAAATTCTGCGCGCGCCCAGGGGCGAAAACGGTTTTGGCTACGACCCGATTTTTTTCGATCGGGAAAGCGGCCTGGCTTCCGCCGAACTTCCGCCGGAAATCAAAAACCGTAAATCGCACCGCGGCATGGCCATGCGGGCATTGATTGAAAGACTGCAATCATGACGATATGCGAAGGCGTCGCCCGGCGCCGTTCCTGAAGCCGGGCGGCACCGGGGCACTGGGCAAATCCGTAGAATCACAAGGCGAGCGGGGGCGTCGAAGCAGCCGCTCTTGCGCACACAAACGAGGCGTTCGTCCCGTGACAATCCTGTGTTCTTCTGGATTGCCGCGTCGCTTCGATCCTCGCAACAACGGCATTTCCTCCGTTTTTGCAATTGCGCCCTTCCTTCGATCTTGTCGTGCAATCGCCCCCCGCCTGATCCATAATGGCCGCACCATCATGTCAATTTTTACGGGGAATTGAAAATGCTGGATGCCTTCAAGTGGGATCAGCGTTACGAGACAGGGATTCCCATTGTCGACAGCCAGCATCATCGTCTGGTGGATATGCTGAACAGCATGGTCGATGAAGTCACCGAGCACCCGCAGCGCGCCGCGCCGGAAAACATCGCCACGCTGCTGGACGCGCTGGCGGCCTATGCCGTGGAACACTTCGCGGACGAAGAAAAACTGATGCGCGAAAACCGCGACAATATTCCCAACAACGAGTTGCGCAACGCTTTCTGGCAGCATGAGGAACAGCACAAACGTCAACATGCCGCCTTCGTGGAGCAGGTGACGATGACCCGCGCGGAATATCTGGCTTCGCGTCACTCGCAGGACACCCTTGAGCTGCTGGTCAATTTCGTCACCAGTTGGCTTTCCTTTCACATTCTTGGTTCCGACAAGGAAATGGCGGCGCTGATCGAGCGCATCCAGCAAGGCAAGAGCGGCGGACTCGAATACGCCGACGAAGAGGAAGCGCCCACCAGCATCCTGCTGGAAGCAATGGAACAGCTCTACGACCTGATGGCCCGGCGCAACATCACGCTGGTGAAAACCCGCGACGAACTCGCCGCCCTGAACGCCAATCTGGAACAACGGGTGCGCGAACGCACGGCGGAGCTGGAGCAGGCGCTCTCGGAAGTCAAGCGCACGCGCGAGCGTCTGCTGCAATCCGAGAAGATGTCCGCCATCGGTCAGCTTTCCGCAGGCGTGGCGCATGAAATCAATAATCCCGTCGGTTTTGTCAGTTCCAATCTGGAGAGTCTGCGCCGCTATGTCACGCAAATCATGGCGCTCATCGACGCCTACGAAGGCTGCGCCGTCAGGCTGCCCGCCGCCGACAACGCCATGCTGGCCGAAAAGCGGCGCGATCTGGATTTCGATTTTCTGCGCGCGGACATTGGCGAATTGTTGCGGGAATCCGCCGATGGCCTTGGACGGGTAAAGAAAATCGTGCAGGACATGAAGGAATTTTCGCATATCGATCGCGGGGAATGGCAGGAGGCCAATCTCAACAACATTCTCGATTCCACACTGAATGTCGTTCGGCACGAGCTGAAATACGCCGCCGACCTTGAACTCGATCTCGCGCCGGATCTGCCCGGCATTCGTTGCCTGCCTGCCCAGATCGGTCAGGTGTTGATGAATCTGCTGGTCAATGCCGCGCATTCCATTGAAAATCCGCCCGGCAAAATCACCCTTGTCACCCGCGCCGCCTCCAACGGCGTGGCGTTCAGCATTCAGGACAACGGCTGCGGCATGTCCCCGGAAATCAAAAAACGGGTCTTCGAGCCATTCTTCACGACCAAGCCCATTGGTCAAGGCACG
>JAITJU010000221.1 GCA_031278735.1 Zoogloeaceae bacterium | reverse complement strand
ATGAAACCGCGCAGCCAGATTTCGCCTTTTTGCAACAGGGCGTAGCCGCCCAGCGGAATCTGGCAGGAACCGCCCAGCGCGCGGGAAAAGGCGCGTTCGGCGCGCACACAACACGCCGTGACTTCATCATGCAGGGGCGCGATCCAGTCCGCGGCGTCTGCGCGCCCAGCGCAGATTTCCAGACCCAGCGCGCCCTGTCCCGGCGCGGGCAGAAATTCTTCCGCCGTCAGCAAGTCGCAAATGCGCGCCGCCAGACCCAGGCGCATCAATCCCGCCGCCGCAAGGATGATGGCGTCGTACTGGCCTTCGTCCAGTTTTTTCAGGCGGGTATCGAGATTGCCGCGCAGGCTCCGGATGACGAGATGCGGATAACGCCGCCGCAATATCGCTTCCCGGCGCAGGCTGGAAGTGCCGACCACGGAACCGCGCGGCAGATTGGAAAGCGAAGCGTGGCGGCTGGAAACAAAGGCGTCGAGCGGATTTTCCCGCGGACAGACGGCGGCGAGCAAAAATCCTTGCGGCATTTCCATCGGCACATCCTTTAGCGAATGCACAGCCAGATCCGCCTTGCCCGACTGCATGGCGTTCTCCAGTTCCTTGATGAACAGCCCCTTGCCGCCGATTTGCGCCAATGGTTGATCGAGAATCTGATCGCCCCGCGTGGTCATCCCCAGTACACTGACCCGCGCCCCGCCATGCGACGCTTCCAGCCGCGCCCGCACGTGCTCCGCCTGCCATAAGGCCAAACGGGATTCACGCGAAGCAATGACAATACGTAAAGAAGAAGACATGAACAAACCTGTGAACGATAGGAAACGGATGAACGATAGCACGGTCGGAAGGCAGAGGACAAAATGCAGAGGGCAGTAATTTTTGCGGGCGGCGCAGCGTCCGGCACGGATTGTCCCGTCTCCGTCTGGCGGGGCGGCGCCTCCAGAAAGGCGTCGACGCCGCCCTTCGCGCGCCATTCCGCCGCTGCGGATGCGCGTCTTAGACGTCCCAGCTTTCCACCGGCATGAAAATGCCGCACAAGCGGGCAAGGGCTGCGCGCATCTTGTCGGGATTGCCGCTGGCGGCAAAGCGCAACTGGCCGCGACCGCCCAGGATGTTTGCCTCTGTCAGACGGCGCTCGACCTGGCGGGCGACGGCCTCGCCAGTATCGACGAGGATGGTTTCCGGCAAAAGACGCCGGGCAATGCTGGTTTTGACCCACGGGTAATGCGTGCAGCCGAGTACGACGACATCGGCGTTGGCGTTTGCGATCGGACGCATGTAGGCGTCCAGCAGGGCTTCGACTGACGCGCTTTCCGGCCCTTCGGTTTCAATGGATTCAGCCAGACCGGAGCAGGCCTGCGCGATGAGGGTGGCATCGGGAGCGTAGCTTTTGACCAGTTGGGCAAAACGACGGCTTGTCAGGGTGCGGGTAGTGGCAAGTACGCCGAGTATGCCGTTGCGGGTAAGCGCCGCCGCTGGTTTGATGGCGGGTTCCAGCGCGATGACGGGCATGGAAAGGCGCGCGCGTATGCCATCGGCGGCAGCGGCGGTGGCGGTGTTGCAAGCGACAACAATGGCCTTGCAGCCGCGTTTCGCCAGCGCGTCCGCGATGGCCTGACCGCGCATCTGGATGAAGGCTTCCGGTTTGTCGCCGTAAGGTAGGTGACTGGCATCGGCGAAATAGATGAAATCCTCGCCCGGCAAACGCGCGCGCAGGGATTGCAGCACGGTCAGGCCGCCCAGTCCTGAATCAAATACGCCAATGGGCTGATGCGGCATGAAGGTTGACCAAGAACGGCGCGAATTGGGCGTGGGCGGACTGGTCGCGCGCAATTGCGCCATTGCCTTCAATAAAGGGAATGATGAGGACGTTCGGAATGGTTTGATCGGGAAGGATGCGCTGAACATTGGTCGGCGTCATACGTTTCATGGCGATGTCTTTAACGCTGCCCGTTCCCTCTCTTTTTGCCGTCGTCGGCGGCAGTCCATTTTTCCGCGCTCTGCGCATACAGAAATCCTCTCGCCGCATCCTCTGGGACAGCAACCGGCAAACGCCAGCGGTTTGCCGGTTGATCTTAATTGCTGTTCGTATCGACAAAACTGCGCAGACGATCAGAACGCGAGGGATGACGCAGCTTTCGGAGCGCCTTGGCTTCAATTTGCCGGATGCGCTCACGGGTGACGTCGAACTGCTTGCCCACTTCTTCCAGCGTGTGATCATTGTTCATTTCAATGCCAAAGCGCATGCGCACCACCTTGGCTTCCCGCTGCGTCAGCGTGTCGAGCACCTCTGCCGTGACTTCCCGCAGGCTGGAATATATGGCGGCATCGGCGGGTGCCAACGTTGCCAGGTCTTCGATGAAGTCGCCCAGATGCGAGTCGTCATCATCGCCAATGGGCGTTTCCATGGAAATGGGTTCCTTGGAAATCTTCATGATCTTGCGCACCTTGTCTTCCGGCATTTCCATCTTTTCCGCCAGCGTCGCCGGGTCGGGTTCCTGGCCGGTTTCCTGCAATATCTGGCGGCTGACGCGATTCATCTTGTTGATGGTCTCGATCATGTGCACCGGGATGCGGATGGTGCGCGCCTGATCCGCAATCGAGCGCGTGATGGCCTGGCGTATCCACCAGGTCGCGTAGGTGGAAAACTTGTAGCCGCGCCGATACTCGAACTTATCAACGGCTTTCATCAGGCCGATGTTGCCTTCCTGGATCAGATCGAGAAATTGCAGGCCGCGATTGGTGTACTTCTTGGCAATGGAAATAACCAGACGCAAATTGGCCTCGGTCATCTCGCGCTTGGCGAGCCGCGCCTTGGCCTCGCCGCTGCTCATTTGCTTGTAGATGTCCTTCAGTTCCTTCAGGGACAGCCCCAGGCTATTTTGCAGGTCAAGGAGTTTTTGCTGTTCTTCACGGATATTGGGCGCGTTGCGCTCCAATATATCCGCATAATATTTTGGCGCGCTGGCGATTTCCGCATCCACCCATTCCAGCCGGGTTTCGTTGCCGGGGAAACGTTCCAGAAAACTTTCTCGCGGCATGCGCACCTTCTCTACACAGATAAACTGGATGCTGCGCTCGGATTCGCGCACACGCTTGACCATGCTGTGTACACTGTCGCAAAAGCGTTCGATGACGCGGGAAGTGAAGCGGATATTCAGCAATTCGTTGCTGATCTGTTGTTGCAGGAGCAGATAACTTTTATGCTGCGACCCCTTGCTGCCCAACGCCTTGCGCATTTTGCCGTAATCGGCGCGAATGCGCTTGAAATGCACCAGCGCGTCAGCTTTCAGTTGCGCCAGGGAAGCGGAAGCGGCGCGGCTTTCGGCGTCTTCATCCGATTCGTCGTCGTCGCCGTCCTTATCTTCCTTGTCTTCCTTGTCGCTGTTGTCTTCGGCTTCAAGCACTTCCACTTCGTCTTCCGTTTGTTCCTTTTCCGGCGTATCCGAATCGATCAGACCATCGACCAGTTCGTCAATGCGGATTTCATCCTTTTCCACCTTGTCGACCATGTCCAGAATTTCGGCGATGGTGGAGGGACAGGCGGAAACAGCCTGTATCATGTGCTTCAGTCCTTCTTCGATGCGCTTGGCGATTTCGATTTCGCCCTCGCGGGTCAACAGTTCGACGGACCCCATCTCGCGCATGTACATGCGCACCGGGTCAGTGGTGCGGCCAAATTCGGACTCGACGGTGGAAAGGAGCACCCGCATGGGTTCGTCATCCTCATCGTCGTCGCCGGGCGCCGCGGTTGGCGTTTCGGACAGCAACAGGTCTTCGTCCGTCGGCGCTTCGTCGAACACCTTGATGCTCATGCCGCTGAACGTGTTGATGATGGCTTCAATCTGTTCGGCATCCACCACGTCGTCCGGCAAATGGTCGCTGATTTCGGCATGGGTCAGATAGCCGCGCTCCTTGCCCAGCCTGATCAGTTCCTTCAGGCGCGTCTTGCGCGTTTCAACGTCGATTTCCGTCTGCACGATGCCGTTGACGACATCCAGGATGCTCGCCGCCACCGCGGACTTGTCCTTTTTGCCGGAACGCGCCCTGAGTGCCGCTCTGACTGTCGCCGCCGCTTCCTTCGCCGCCGCTTTTTCCGCCCGTGCCGCCGCCTTGGCTGCTGCTTTCGCCGCCTTTTCCGCTTCCCTGTCCGCGGCTTTCGCTGCTTTTTCCGCTTCCCTGGCCGCCGTTTTCGCCGCCTTTTCCGCTTCCTTCGCTGCTGTTTTCGCGGCTTTCGCTTCTGCTCTCGCCGCTTCCCTGGTCGCCTTGGCTGCCGTTCTCGCCGCTTCTTTCGCGTCCGCCGATTTGACGGTCGCCGTTCCCTTTTCCGTAGATATGGCTTTCGTTGCGCTGCTCCGGATGGCGCTTTTCGCGGCCTTGACCGCAGACGCTTCGGCGGAAGCGACATCGGGTGTTGCCTTCCCTTCGCGCGCCACACTGGCGGATGCTCGCGGCGTTCTCCGCGGAGCATTGCCGGGCATCCTGTTGGCGCTTGTTTCGTCGATGGGCGTTTTGACGCCGCGCGCGGATTTCACGGGCGCGATTTCTCTTTTCGCCGCGCTTCTGGCGGGTTTGGCCGTCTCCAGTTTGGTTGCGACCGCCTTCGTCGCCGCCGCTTTTTTTGTGACTACAGACGCGGCGCTGGTTTTCGCGTTCTTTGCCGACGGCGTTTTCTCCATACCGCCTTTCGCGGCGCTGCGGGCGGATTTTATGGTCTTGACCGCTGGCGCTTTGAAGGGGACGGGCGTCCCCCCGTCTGTAGCTTTGGCGCTTGCCTTAGCGGGCGTTTTGACGCCGCGCGCGGATTTCACGGGCGCGATTGCCTTCACGGGCGCGATTGCCTTTTTCGCCGCGCTTCCGGCAGGTTTGGTCGTCTCCGGTTTTGCCGCCGCCCGCGTTGCGGTTTTTGTTCTGGCTGTTTTTCCGGACGGCGCGGATGCGGGTATGGACGCAGGTGCGGCGCGTGTGCGTGTCTTTGCCGCCGCTTCTTCACGCCCTGCCGCGCGCGCGGAGGACGTCGGCTTCTTGGCGGCGGCGACCGATTCCTTGCGAATGGCGGACTTTTTAACGGCCTCCGGCATGACCTTGCTAACCGCTTTGCCTGCCACAGCTACTTTTGCGCCGGTCGCGGCTTTCGCGTTTGCCGCGCGCGGTTGCGCCTTTATGGGTACGCTGCGCGATACGCTTGCCGCAGTCTCTATACGCTTGTTTCTGGTACGCTTGTCTGTAGCCATGGACACCCTGCTGTTGGAAACGGGACTAGAGAAACCGGCAATTATAGCACAGAATCAGGATTTTGTTTTCTGGATAACGGACAGCAGATATTGGTAGCGCGCTTTTTCTTCCGCGCTCATGCCCGACACGCCAAACTGCCGCGCCGAAACTTGCAGGCGGTCGAATTCCGCTTTCTGGGCGGCGGCTTCCAGTTGCGCCACGGCGGATTGGAATTCCTTCTCGATGTCCTCTTCGTTCAGCTTCAGGTTCATGAGTTCGCCTGCCAGCATGTCCAGCGCGCGCTCTTGCGCGTCGCCCCGCAACTGTTCGCGCAATTGCGCATAATTGGGCGCGGACGGCAAACTCGTCACGGCGACGGCAATGGCTTCCAGCAGTTGCCGTTCCATGCCGACGGGCAATTGCGCCAGAGGAACTTGCGTCGCCAATTCCGGTTTTTGCAATGCCAGACGCAAAAACGCGCGCGCCAGCGACGGCGCGTGACGTGCCGCTTGTGGCGGCGCGGGCGGCGCGTAGCCGCGAATGCCGCATAAGCGCTCTACCTCGCCCTGTGAAAAACCGCTGGCCTCGGCCAGTCGCTTGACCAGTTGCAGGCGCAACAACGGCGAGGAAATTCGCAGGAGCAATGGCT
>JAITJU010000090.1 GCA_031278735.1 Zoogloeaceae bacterium | reverse complement strand
ACGAGCGAGGCCATGTCGGCGAGGTTGCCGGGGACAATCAGGGTATTGCCCGCCTTGGCGATGTTGCCGAAGGCATCGACGTATTGTTGCGCCACCTTCAGGTTCACCGCCTCGATGCCGCCAGGCTCCTTGATGGCGGCGGCGACCAGGCGCACCGCCTCCGCCGTTGCTTCCGCCACCAGGCGCACGGCCTCGGCCTCGCCCTTGGCCTTGTTGATGGCGGCGGTCATCTGGCCTTCGGACATGGCGATCGCCGCCTGCTTTTCGCCTTCGGCAAGATTGATTTCCTTTTGCCGCTCGCCTTCGGATTCGGCGATCTTGGCGCGCTTTTCCCGTTCGGCGGTAATCTGCAACTGCATGGAGCGCAATACGGAATCGGGCGGCACGATGTCCTTGATTTCGTAACGCAGCACCTTGACCCCCCAGGTCGTGCTGGCTTCGTCCAGCGCGGACACCACGGTGCGGTTGATGGTTTCGCGCTCTTCCAGGAGCCTGTCCAGATCGCGCTTGCCCGCTTCCGAGCGCAGCGCCGTCTTGGCGAGTTGCTCGATGGCCAGCTCAAAGCTGGAAGTGCCGTAGGACGCCTGCTTGGGGTCCGTCACCTGATAGTAGAGAATGCCGTCGATCTGCACCTGGGTGTTGTCGCGGGTAATGCACACCTGCGGCGCGACGTCATAGGGAATTTCCTTCAGGGAATGCCGGTAGGCAACGCGGTCGAACATGGGAACGAGAAAGTGCAGGCCCGCCACCCAGGTGTCGTGGTAACGCCCGAAACGTTCCACCACGAAGGCCGATTGCTGCGGCACCACGCGCACCATCCTGAAAATGAACACCAGCGCCACGACTGCCGCGACGATGACGAATCCCGAAATGTCATTGAAAAGATTCATGCGGATCACTCCTTGTTTTCCATTAAGCCAACCACCAACAGGGAACCTTCCTGCGCCAGCACGGCGAGCGATTTCCCCATCTCCACCGTCAAGGTCTTGTCCGCCAGACGCGCAGGCCATTCCGCGCCGCGATAACGTACCCGCAACCGGCCCAGTTCATCCGGCAGGACGGCAACCTCGACCGTCTGTCCGACTTCCGTTCCCGCGACATCGGCGGCGGCAGGCCGCGGGTCCCTGAAGCGCCGCCAGGCGATGATTCCGCCCGCCGCCGTCGCCAGCGCAAAGACGAGAATCTGCATGCTCAGGCTGTCCGGCGCGACATACGCCAAAAATGCCGCCGCCAGCGCGCCCGCGCCGGCAAAGAGCAGGGCGAGCGTCCCTGTCGTCATTTCCACGGCCAGCAGGATGCCGGCCAGTATCAGCCATGTCCACATGTCAGTCCTCCGCTTCCCGGATTTCCCAGGCTTTCAGGTATTCCTGCCAATGGGGCAGTTCCAGCCGCGCCAGTTCCTCGCGCACGAAGGTTTCTTCCGCTTTTGCCGCCGCCTTGTCCAGTTCGCCGCGCATCAGGCGAAAACGGTTGAAGACCAGATAGGTATTGACCACGTCCGTTTCGCAATAATTGCGGATTTCCTCCGCCTGCCCCGCCTGCCAGGCTTCCCAGACCTTGCCGCCGTCCATGCCCAGCTTGCCGGGAAAGCCCATGAGCCTGGCGAGTTCATCCAAAGGCGCGTTGGCGCGCGGCTGATAGAGGGCGAGCAAATCCATCAAGTCCAGGTGGCGGGCGTGATAGCGGCTGATGTAGTTGTTCCATTTGAATTCGCGGGAATCGGCGTAGTCGCCCTCGCCCATGTCCCAGTAACGCGGGGCGGCAACGCCATGCGTCAGGCCGCGGTAATGCAGCACCGGCAGATCGAAGCCGCCGCCGTTCCAGGAGACGATCCGGGGCGTGAATTTTTCGATGCCGTCGAAAAAACGCTGGATCATCTCGGCTTCCGTCAGGGCGGGCGCGGACAACGACCAGACCTTGAATGTTTCCCGCGCGCGCAGGACGCAGGAGATGGAGACGACGCGCTGCAAATGCAGCGGCAGAAAATCGTGTCCCGCCTGGGCGCGGCGTTGCTGAAAAGCGAGTTCCGCGACCTCCGCGTCGGAAAGCGTCGCGTCCAGGCCGCGCAGCCGACGCAGTCCCGCCACGTCGGGGATGGTCTCGATGTCGAAGACCAGAACGGGGCTATGCGGAATCACGCCGCGCCTCTCGTCCCGGAATTCGGCCTTGTCTCATGGCTTGGCGCTTTCCTGTTTCTGTTGCCATTTCCCTGCGGCGTCCCGCACCCACCAGCCCGCCGGAATGCGTTTGCTCATGCGCTCATGAACGATGTCGGCAATCCGCTGCTCCCATTCAGGATGGTTGTTGGCGCGGGCGATTTCGCGAAACAGGGCGGCTTTGTCATTGGCGTCGCCCGCGATCAATTTGCTGATGTTCTGGCGCTCGGCAAGCGGCGTTGAAGCCGGATCGCGCACCGCCAGCTTGCCTTCCGCCGTCAGTCCCAGCGTACCGTTCTCCAGCAAGGGCTTGATTTGCGCGAAACGCGCTTTCAGGGACGCGCGGATTTCCTTGGCCGCGGGCGTATCAATGCGCAGGTCAGGTTCGGCATCTTCCGCGCTGGCCAACAGGGAAAAGGCCAACAGGACAGGCAGCAGCAGATATTTTTTCATGGAGTCACCTCGCTTTCCTTTTCTGGAGGTTCGGCAGGCGCATCGATCTGCCAGATGTCGTCAATGAGCTTGTCCGCCATTTTTTCAGCGGCGGCGGCGGGGAAATAAATATTGATGGTGACGCAGGCGGACAACAACCCGGCACCCATCAATGTCAGTAGTCCAAGACTGCGCATTCAAGTTACCTTTCCTGAAAAATTCGTCGCAAAACTCCGACGATTGTACCTTGTACCTTGTACCTTGTGCCGCGAGCCTTGCGCGAGAGCGAACGAGGACGCCTATATGGCGGGCGGCGACCGGGAGGGTTCTGGCGCGCGGGAGCGCGGCAGCGTGCGCTCAATATCGGCGAGGCCATTCAGTTTTTCCTGCAATTCCCCAGCCTGACGCTGGAAAGAAAGCAGTTTCTGGTACTGCTTTTCCATCTGCCGGTTCTGGGCGGTAAGCTGTTTTTCCAACCGGACGCGTTCGCCATAACCGTCGGAAATCAAACGCATCATGGGCAGCAGGGGGCGCAAACGATACATTTCCGGCGTTTCGGCTTTTTTCATCAGTTCTTCCAGAAGGCTGCGCGCCTGCGGCAAATCCGGGTTGGGCTGGCGGGGATGCCCCAGCACCATGGCGCGGCGCAGCAGCACATCCGGCTCGTTGCCCAGCTGATTCAGCAAACGGCGCTCCTGCGCCAGGGATTGTCCGGGCATCGACGCCAGCGCGTAATAATACGCCAGCAGATATTCGGGGGTCGCGCTCACCCGATCGATATCGCGCGCGTCCGCTTCCCCGTCATCGCGCTTGTCCGTGATCGCGCAGGCGCTCAGCAGCAGACCGAGAAGCAGCGCCAGCGCGGGACGCCGCAGGCCGGGAAGCAAGGCCGGAAAGAAAAGTTCAGCTTTCACAGGAAATCTCCACATAAAAACAACTGCCGGTTTCATCTCTGGCATAGCATACCGCACCACCCATGATGCTGCTCAATTCTCGCGCAATGGTCAGTCCCACGCCATGCCGTTGCGAGGAAGCCGTCCGGGCATGCGTCTTGCCCCGATAGAAGGGCTTGAAGATGCGATCGATATCCTCTTCGGCAATCCCCGCGCCCTGATCGCGGCATTCCAGGCGCAGGAGGTCGTTCTTCATCGTGGCGCGCAGCAGGATTTCGCCCCCCGCCGGACTGAAATCCAGCGCGTTGGCGAGGAGAATTTCCAGCACGACGCGCACCTTGTCCGCGTCTATCTGCACACTGACGTCCGGGACGTCGAGGCGGATGTGCGCGTTCAGCGCGGCAGAGCGTTCCGCCTGCGCCGCGACGACTTCCTGCAGGAACGCGGACAGGCGCACGGACTGGCGTTGCAGGTAATTGAACTCGAAAACGACGCCCATGCGCAGGATGCTTTCCAATTGCCGCTGCAGCAGCTCGGCGTTGTGCCGCATCATGTCAAACAGACTGCGCTGGCTTTCCGCGTCCGCTTCGACGTTGAACAAATCGCAGCCTTCACGGATGGCGTTGACCGGCACTTTCATTTCCTGGGTCATGTAGTGGAAGAGTTCCTTGCGGTCGCTTTTCAGGTTGGACAGACGCCGCCGCAGACTTTCCAGACGCGCGCCCAGACTGCGCAGGTCGGCAGGGCCGTCGATGCGGATTTTGCCGTCCAGATGGCCGTGCCCCATCAGGAGTATGGCCTGCTCTATCTGGCGCAGCGGACGGGTCAACCAGTAGCAGAGGGCAATGGCCGTCAAAATGGCGATGAGCAGCGCAAAGAAGAATTGCAGGAGCAATTGCCGCCGCTTCGATTCCAGATCCGCCAGTGTGCGCTGGTTGTTGTCCGTCACCCATTGCTGGCTGGCGCGCTGGATGTTTCCGTAAATCTCCGCCAGCCGGGTGAGATGCGCCCCCAGCGTGGATTCCACGGTCGGGCTGTCCAGGCTGTCCGCCAGTTTCCGCGCCGCGCGGCGCCATTCCTGCAACAGCGGTCGCAACAGCGCCTCTTGCTGCGCTTCCAGCGTTTCCGTAAGGCGCAACGCCTGGGCGAGCGTGGCGTCGAAACTGGCGCGAAAGGTATCCTGCCGCACCAGAAGATATTGGCGGCTGTTGCGTTCCAGGTCTGTGCCGCGTTCCCGAAGTTCCTGCAAGACAGAAGCAGTGCGCACGGATTGTTCGCTGTTCTCGCGGCTTTGCGCGCTCAACTGCGCCAGCATCTGCCAGCTTTGCAGCGCCGCGCCGCCAAGAAAAACGATGATCAGCGAAAAGCCGACAATCAGCGCCTGACGAGAAGTTATCCAATTCATAAAATTCCTGTTCTCCGCAAGGAATCGCCAGTGTAAATTATATTTGGACGGAATGAGCAGACTGCTACAAGCTGTTTCAATTTGACGCCCTGCCGGTTGCGCCCCGCGCGGCTGGCGCGGGCGGTCGATGGAAACGTCGTGTGGAGAAAACGCGGCGCGTCTTCATGTCCGCCGCGGGTTTTCGCCTTCTTTTCCGTCCTTGGCGAATCCATCGCTTCCCGTGCCGCTTCCTTTCACAATCAATCCCGCAACTCCCGCCCGGTCAGATGGATGAAGACATCCTCCAGATTGGCGGCGCGATGCGCGTAACGCAGCATTGGCCATTGTTCCAGCAAGGTCAGCATCTGGCGGGCGGCGGCATCCTGGCCGTAAAAGAACAGCGTCTCGCCGCTTTTTTCCATGCGCGCCGCTTTGTCCTTCATGCAGGGCGCGGCGCGCGCCATGAGCTCGAAGGCGGCCAGCGTCTCCGGCGATCCGACCGGGTCGTGCACCTCGATGACCTGCGCCTCGATATGACGATCAATCAGTTCGCGCGGGCTGCCTTCCGCGATTTTGCGCCCGCCGTCGACGATCAGGATTCGGTCGCACAGACGCTCGGCCTCATCCATGAAGTGCGTGGTCAGCAGCAGGGTTTTGCCGACGCCGCGCAAGGCTTTCAGGCGCTCCCAGATCAGGTGGCGCGCCTGCGGGTCGAGTCCGGTGGTCGGCTCGTCCAGAAACAGGATGTCGGGATCATTGACCAGCGCCCGCGCCAGCGTCAGGCGTCGCTTCATGCCGCCGGAAAGCGCGTCGATGCGGGTGTCGCGCTTGTTTTCCAGGCTGGAAAAGCGCAACAGGCCGTCCATGCGCGCCGCCATTTCCTTTTTCGACAGGCCGAAATAACGCCCGAAAACACGCAGATTCTCGGCAACCGTGAAATCCGGGTCGAGATTGTCGAATTGCGGCACGACGCCCACGACCGCGCGGGCGGTCTGCGCCGCTTCCGGAACGCGGCAACCCGCCAGCGTTATTTCGCCCGCATCCGGCGTGGTCAGTCCGAGGCAAAGTTTCAGGGTCGTGGTCTTGCCCGCGCCATTGGGTCCCAGCAGGCCAAAACAACAGCCTTTTTCCAGCGTGAAGGAAAGATCATCGACTACCGGAACGCCCGCGTAGCTGTTCGTCAGCGCCCGCGCGGACAGGGCGCGAGGATTCAGAGGGCGTCCCTTGCGCGGCCACGCCAGGCGCGCAGAATG
>JAITJU010000297.1 GCA_031278735.1 Zoogloeaceae bacterium | reverse complement strand
AAGCACGGCGAAGACGCCGGAAGCGGGGCACAGATAGCGGCACCAGACCCGCCTGCCGCGCCCGTAAATCAATCCGATCGCCACGGCGGCCAGCGTGGAGCCGCCCAGAATCAGCAAGGCGGCCTCGGAATACTCATAGACGCTGATGAGTTGTCCATAGACCGTTGTGATGATGAAGGCCGCGAACGGCCAGGTCGGCCATTTGATCCAGTTGGGCGTCGCCGCGCCGCGCCCATGACGGCTGGCAAGCTCGGAAAGGTATCCTTCCGGGCAGAAGAAGCCGCACCAGACGCGCCCCAGAAAAACCGTCGTCAACATGACGCCCGGCCACCATAGCCCCCAGAACACGAATTGGGCGAAGAGCCGCAGGTTATCCCAGATGTGCGCGCCGGAACGCGCCGGCATGGGGAAAAAGACGGGAAGGACGACAAGCGCGCTGTAGAACAGAACGACGCACCACTGCATGGCGACGATGAAACCCCGGTGACGGCGCAGGAAAACGCCCGTTCGCTCCAGTGCGCACATAAGCCGGGTCTGCTGGAAAACCCCGACCAGCCCGGCCTGTTGGCAAAGCGGCGTCTCCCTGATCATGGTCGCCCCTATTTGCCGCGCCGCCGAATCCAGAAAAAATAGAGGGAAGCGGCCAGCAGCCAGTAGCCGCCCCAGGCCAGGAGGTTGGGGAGGATCGGGCGCGCCCGGTACCCGGCGAAATCGGCCAGCACCTTGCCGACGCCTTCGCCGTCATCCACGAGACCGGAACTGTCCCAGACGGCATCCGTGATGCGAACCAGCGTATCGTCATCGACGCGTTCCAGCAGCCATTCGAGATTGATCGCATGGTCGCTCGCGGTGACGAGCAACGAGGACGCCAGCACCAGCAGCAAAATGGAGGAAATCTTCAGAAGCAGGCCGATATTGAGCCGCCCCAGGCTCTTGGCCGCTGCCCAGGCGGTCAGGATGGCGGCGGCAAAACCGCCGACGGCACCCAGAAGCACTTCCTGAATCGTCCCGCTGGCGGAATAGAGAAAGATGACCGTTTCCGATCCTTCACGGGCAATCGCAAGGGCGGCAACAACGATGACGCCATAATAACCGCTCTGGCTGTGCGCCGCCTCGATCCGGTTTTCCAGATTCGCCTTCATGGCGCGACCATGCATGCTCATCCAGAAGACCACCTGGGTAATCAGGAGCGCGGCCACGCACAGCATGGCGATCTGGAAGAATTCCTGGGCGTCGCCGACGAGGCCGGATTGGGCGCTCATGAGCGCCCAGCCGAGCAGGAGCGCCAGGCCGACGCCGACGGCAATCCCCGCCGCGAGAGCGCGCTTTCCCTTGCCTTTTGGGTCGTTCGCGCTGAGCCAGGCGTAAAGGATGCCGATGATGAGCAGGGCTTCCAGACTTTCCCGCCAGACCACGATGAACGCGTTCTGCATAAACTCCCCTATTTGGAGACGATCACGCCCTTCCCGGTTTCGGGATGAAAGTCATCAAAGAAGTTGTAGCGCCCCGGCTTCAGGGGAGCAAAGACCAGTTTGCGGGTGACGCCGGGCGCCAGCACGCTTTCCTTTCTCAATTCGAGGCTCTCGAATTCCGCCGCGTCCTTTCCCGTATTGGTGATTTCCAGTCGAAAGCGGGTGTTGGCGGGCACTTCCAGCGTTTGCGGAATCAATTGCCCGGAATTCATGACGAGCTTGATGGTCGGCATGTCATCCGCCGCCCAGGCCGTGGGAGCGCCAAGACACAGCGCTCCCAGGCAGGCGGCGGCAATTGCCCGCGCAAAACCGCGACGATGCAATTCAGGGCGCTTCATGCTCAGTAGCCGCCCTTTTTGCCGATACCGGCGTAGGTGAATTCATAATCCAGGGTGAAAGGCTTGAACCATTCGCCGACGCCGGTTTCCCGGTCGGTATGGCGGCCAAAATGGGAATGCTCGGAAGGCGGGGCGATGAAATAACGCACCTTGTACTTGCCCGGACCATCGAGCTTCACGTTGTCGCCGTAATGCGGGCCGTCGTTCGCCACCATGGGCATGAATTCGCCGGAAATTTTGAAGCTGCCGCCTACCTTGGTGATTTCGTACTTGATCGTCAGGTAGGGAATCCAGGCGCCTTCCTCGAAGCCGTTCTTGTTGTCCGCCTCGGCATGGATGTCGGCCTCGATGTGGATGTCGGATTCGGAAGCCTTGCGCATCAGTCCCGCAGGCGCCATTTCAATGGGTTGCAGATAGACGGCGGCAAGCTCCATGCCCGCTTTTTTTTGCGGTTCGCCAATCGGAAACTCAAGCGCCAGCGCGGCGGTCGCGGGCACGGCGACCAACGCCAGGGGCAGGGCGCATCTGGAAAAGAAGGTTTTGAGAGACATGTTGGACTCCTGAAAATGATGCCGAAAACGGCAATGGTTAAAAAACGATTCTCATACTAATAATGAGAATCTGTCTCGTCAAGTATCCTCCGTAACCCTCCGGCGGCGCGTTGGCTGGCGCGGCATGGGCAGACGGCGGACGTTGTGCTGGCGCTGGAGGTCGGCCCGGATTTCGCGGCGGATATGGCGGCGCTTGCCGGGGAATTTCCCTGCCATCTCGCTCAACTGGAGGATTCTCCCTTCGGCATCGCGCTTTTGAGCCGTTATCCGCTACGGGAAGCGCGGACGCTGGATATAATCGGCCCCGATTTTCGGCGCTTGAAGCCCATATCATCACGTCCAGCGGGCCGTTGCGCCTGATCGGCATTCATCCGCCGCCGTAATACGTCGGCGACGCGCGTCATCTGCGCGGTCAGCGCCCGCATTTCCTCTGAATTCTTGTCGAGCCGGGTCAGCGCCTGTGCTTTCGACATGGAAGCCTCGAATTCCACGCCGATGCGGATCGGCGCGGCGGCGGCGTAGAGCAGCCCGGCGGTTTCCATGATCTTGCCGCGCAACTGGCCGCGTTTGGCCTCATTTGCGGCGATATCCGCCTGCGAACGCCCTAAATCCCTGGTTTTGGCGCGCAGATTGATCAAATGTTTTTGTTGTTGCGCATACTGCGCGTTCAGGCGATCGAGGTCTGCCCGCGGCAGGTTGGCGGCATTCTTGATCGTCTTCCCCAGTTCGCCCTGCCGCGCCTTCAGGTCTTTCGTGGCGTCCGCCACCCGCTGCATGACGCCCCTGAGATTGCCGAACGCTGACAAGGCCGCGCCGAACGAGGCGCCAACTGTGATTGAAAGAGAAAGTTCGCTTGCCATTTTGGAATCCTTTTCTATAATCGGGGCATAAAACAGAATATTTTCGCCGACCTTGGCGACTTCCTGAACAAGGGCGACGGGATTGGCAGGGCAATCGCATGAATGCCATATGCAATGGAAGTGACCGTGGCAGGGAGGAAAAGCTTCTGGCAAGGGAGGGTCAAAAGAGGTTTGCAGCGATGGAACTGGCGGCAAGGGCGGGTC
>JAITJU010000284.1 GCA_031278735.1 Zoogloeaceae bacterium | reverse complement strand
CGTATACGGCGGGTATCAGCCCGACGACAATGTTCTGCAAGAGCAGGGTGTTGAGTTGCGTCACCCGCTTGGCGTTGCGGTAATACGCCTGCATCAGCATCTCGGAAGGCCGCCGCGCGCCGTCTGTTTCGGCGGCGACGCCCATGACCCTCGCCAGGGCTTCCTGATGGTCGAACAGAAGCTTGTCCTCGCGTCGACCGGTGAGCAGATGCAGGCGAACGCGCAGGTTTTGCAGGTAATGCTCGCACTGCTGCAGATGGACGTAGCCATCCTGCCCAATCAGGCCGCGCTTTTTCAGGGTTTGCCAGTCATCGCCGTAGTCCGCGGCCCTGGCGATCCAGCGTATCACGTGCAGGTCGCGCAGGCCGCCCGGACTTTCCTTGCAATTCGGCTCCAGGCTGTAGGGGGTATCCTGATAACGCTGGTGGCGCGCTTCCTGCTCCAGCTGCTTGGCGGCCAAAAACGCGCGCGGGTCGAGCCGATCGGCGAAACGCGCCTGGAAATCCTGATAGAGGACGCGATTGCCGATCAGAAGACGGCATTCCAGCAATGCCGTCTGAATGGTGATGTCGCCCTCGGCTTCCGCGAGACATTCCGCGACGGTGCGCACGCTGTGTCCGACTTCCAGCCCAATGTCCCAGAACAGGCTGACCAGTCGCGCCAGTTTTTCCCGCAAGGCGGCGTCAGCCTCGGCGGGCAGCAGAATCAGCAGATCGACATCCGACCCCGGATACAGTTCGCCGCGCCCAAAGCCGCCGACCGCCGCCAGCGCCAGATCGGGCGGAAAATCCATCTGCCGCCAGATGCGCGCCAAAACGCCATCCACCAGGCAGGCGTGCCCGGAAAGATACAGCAAGGCATTGGGCGTGGCGACGTAATCATCGGCAAGCGCCTTGCGCTTTGCGCGCAAGGTTTCGCGCAGGGTCTGCGCCAGATCGCCCACGCTCACGCGCCCATGCCGTCCGGCGCGGGCGGACAACCCGCCGACAAGGTCAGCACCTCGACGCCGGTTTCCGTCACCAGCACGGTATGCTCCCATTGGGCGGAAAGGCTGCGATCGCGCGTCGTCACGCTCCAGCCGTCCGGCATTTGGCGGATGGCCGCCTTGCCCGCGTTGATCATCGGCTCGATGGTGAAAATCATCCCTGGCTTCAGTTCCGGACCCGCGCCCGCCTTGCCGTAATGCAATACCTGCGGCTCTTCATGAAAGCTGCGGCCAACGCCGTGTCCACAGAATTCGCGCACGACCGAAAAGCCGTTTTTCTCCGCGTGTTTCTGGATGACCGCGCCAATATCGCCCAGACGCCCGCCCGGCCTGACAGCCCGGATGCCCAGCCACATGCATTCAAAAGTGATTGCGCAAAGACGCTTGGCCTGAATGGAAGGCGCGCCAAGCAGGAACATGCGGCTGGTATCGCCGTGAAAGCCGTCCTTCGTGATGACGGTAACGTCGAGGTTCATGATGTCGCCGCCCTTCAGGGGACGATCATTGGGAATGCCATGGCAGATCTGGTGATTGACGGAAGTGCAGATGGCTGCGGGATAAGGCGTATGTCCCGGCGGCGCGTAATTCAGGCAGGCGGAAACCGTGCCCTGCACATTTTGCATGTAGTCGAGGCAAAGCCGATCCAGTTCCCGCGTACTGACGCCGATTTTGACGCAAGGCGCGATGTAATCCAGCACTTCCGCTCCCAGACGGCAGGCCAGGCGCATTTTTTCGATTTCTTCCGGCGTCTTGATGAGGATGGGCATGTATAAAATTTCCGCAGAAAAAGAGAAAGTATGAAGGATGGCATGCTTTTGGGCAAACCGCCCGCCCTTGCCCCCGCATGGACGGCAACTCGCGGCGAACGGATGAGGCGACAGCCGAAAGCGCGTCAGCGCAATGCCGCGTCGGGCATATCCGGCGGCGCGGAGGAATCCGGCGGCTCTGGCTGAGGCGGCGTGACAGGCTCCCCGGATTCCGCGGACGCGGCGCGCCCGGTCGCGGGCGACATCTGCGCGGCGTGTTGACGGGCGGCATTCAGCAGACGGTCAATCCATTTGCCATAGGCGGGAGAAATGACCTCGTTGCCGTTCGCATCCTTTCCATAGCTCATGTTGATGCTGCTCACATACTCGACATCCACCATGTCGATGTTGATGAGGATATTGACGACGACCGCGTACTGGTTGCGCACGATGAGCCGCAGACGCAGCGACCTGGGCGTGTCCGACGCGACCTTCCAGCCCTGGCTTTCCGCCGCCGCGACAATGGCGTCATGCACCTGCCGCTCGGCGTCCGCGCCCGGCGCGGCCAGTATTATCTTGTTCGCGAAGTACGGCATCTCCGCCGCCGCCGCGTGGGCGGGCAGGACGCCGCAGAGCGTCAGGGCGCAGAGGAAAAATAGGCGTTGCGTGAACCGCCGGAGACTTGCCGGGGGGAAACCCCGTTTCTTCGCGTCCATGTCAACTGCGCGCCACGGAGCGGGCGCGGAGGACGAATAGAATGAAGCGGCTGGCATGGCAAGGGGAAAAACGGAAAAAGCGTAGAGGCATGATGCTTCCTTTCGGACAGGAAGTGTTGCAAAAGAAAATCACGGCATGCGCCGGAAAATCAGCGCGGTGTTGATGCCGCCGAAGGTGAAATTATTGCTCATTATGTATTCGCATTCCAGATTCCATCCCTT
>JAITJU010000253.1 GCA_031278735.1 Zoogloeaceae bacterium | reverse complement strand
GACTTCGTGACGCACATAGACGGGCGCGCCGAATTTTTCCAGGGCGCGCTCGACGATGCTGATGGCGCGGGTCACGCCCGCGCAGAAGCCGCGCGGATTGGCAAGCAGGATGTGCATGGGTCAGAGGATGGCGATGATATTCACTTCAAAGCGGATGCGTTTGCCCGCCAGCGGATGATTGAAATCGAAGACGGCATGCGTGTCGGAAAGCGCGCGCAAGAAACCGGCAAAGCGTCCGCCGTCGGGCGTGGAAAATTCCACGACGGCGTTTTCCCGCAAAACGGCTTCTGGCGGCAGGGCGGAGCGGGCAATGCGCTCGATGAGACGCGGGTTGCCGACGCCGAACGCCTCTTCCGGCAAGAGTTCAAAAACGCGGTGGTCGCCTTCCCGCAGGCCGATGAGTCTCGCTTCCAGTTGCGGCGCCAGTTGTCCGCTTCCCATTTGCAGTGTGGCGGGCGAGAGGTCAAAGGTGGAAACAAACGCTTCGCCTTCCGGCGTGGAGACGCGATAGTGCAAGGTGAGATAGCTGTCGGATTGAATGGGCATAAAGGGTCAGCAGCGAGCGCGGAGGGCGGAAAAGCGCGGCGGCGCGCCTTTCCGCGCCGCGCGGCATTGCCGGAATGGTAACAGATAAGCGGCGGTTGCGGGTTCATTGACGGCGCCGAATTCACCATTTTGGTGCGGCATCGCGCCTTCGTTTTCATGACCTGTTTGCAAGCAATTGAAAAACAAAGGGAATTTCGGTCGGCATAAAACATGCGGAGCCTCGCCACATTTGGTTTTGGCGGGAGCGTGTCCGATGTCCAGCAACCTGTTGTTCCCGGCGCCGCAGTACGAGAGCCTGCGCGCATGAAAACGCGCGGCGCGCGGGGCGTTGGGGCGCAGGATTGTCGCGCGCTCAGGAAGTTGGGCGGATCAGGGCGGTCTTTTGGAACTCCTGCCCGCGCCAGGCGGCGGTTGCCGTGTGCGCGTGGAATTGCCGACGGAGAGTGGACAATGACGATGAGCGTGCTCGACGCGAAGGCGGAAATGGAAAGCTGCGCCGACGCGAGCCGCGCCAACGCCGATCTGCGCGATTTGCATCTGGCGCATCTCGACGCCCTCTATGGCGTCAGCCAGTTGCTTTCCCGCTCGCTGGACTACCGCGAAACCGTGCGGGAAGTGTTGCGCATACTCGATGAATCCGCCGCTCTGGGGCGGGGGTTGATCAGCGTGCTGGAACCGGACGGCAGTCTGCTGGTGCAATCCGTGCGCGGCGTGCATCCCGCCAGTCTGGAGCCGCCGGTGCGCTACCAGTCCGGTGAGGGCGTATTGGGATTCGTCATGGAAAAAATTGCACGGTCATTTTGCGGCGTGTGCGCGACGAGCGGCGTTTTTCCAACAAGATGGGCGTCTATGACCCGAAGCTTCCCTTCATTGCCGCGCCGATAAAGGTTGCGGGCAGTTTGCGGGGTGTGCTGGCGGTGCAGCCGCAAGGCGAGAATGACGAATTTCTGGAAGAGCGCGCGCATTTTCTGGAAATGATCGCCAACCTGATAGGCCAGAGTCTGCGCCTTTCCTTGCAGGTGGAGCTGGAAAAACGCTTGCTGCTCGAAGAGCGCGATCTGCTGCGGCGCGTGGTGCGCCATCAGCATGGGTTCGACAGCGTGGCGGGACGTTCCGGGGTAATGCGGCGCATGTTCGAGCAGGTGCGGCTGGTCGCCAAATGGAACACCACGGTGCTGATTCGCGGCGAGACGGGTACGGGCAAGGAATTGATCGCCAACGCCATTCACTACAATTCGCCGCGCGCGCGGCGCGCTCATCAAGCTGAACTGCGCGGCGCTGCCGGAAAGTCTGCTCGAATCCGAACTTTTCGGACATGAGCGCGGTTCCTTCACCGGCGCGGTCGGCAGCCGCAAGGGACGCTTCGAGCAGGCCGACGGCGGCGCCCTGTTTCTGGATGAAATCGGCGAAATTTCCCCGGCTTTTCAGGCCAAACTGTTGCGGGTGTTGCAGGAAGGCGAATTCGAGCGCGTCGGCGGCAGCCGCGACATCAAGGTGGATGTCCGCATCATTGCCGCCACGCACCGTGATCTGGAAGCGGCGGTGGATAGCGGCGATTCCCGCGAGGATTTGCTTTACCGCCTGAATGTCATGCCGCTCAATCTGCCGCCGCTGCGCGAGCGTCTGGAAGACATTCCCGACATCTGCCGCCATTTGTTGCTGAAAATCGGGGACGTGCAGAAACGCAGGCTGATCATTGCCGACGCGGCGCTGCGCTGTCTGGCGCGCTACGACTGGCCCGGGCAATGTGCGCGAACTGGAAAACTGCCTGGAGCGCGCCGCCGTGCTTTCCGAGAACGGCCAGATTGACGAGAAGCTGATCCGCTTTCCTGGCCGCGAGCGCGTCCTTGCCCACGCCTCCGCTGCGATGCGGCTTCTGGCGGAGAACGCGGTTGCGCGTTCCGACGCGGACGGTCCTGAGCGCGATCGCGTCATCACGGCGCTGGAACGGACGAGCTGGGTGCAAGCCAAGGCCGCCCGCCTCCTCAACATGACGCCCGCCAAATCGCTTGCCGCATCAAGACGCTAAAAATCGAATTGAAACAGATATGACGCGGCCTCAGAGAGAAAGAGAGGGGCAAAATCGCGCTTGCCCATTTCGTTCGCCCCCGGCGATGGAAAGCGCCCTGTTCCCGCCGCGGACGGCGCGCGCGGAGATTTTCTTTGCTTCGCGGGCACCCTGCGGCTTTACCGCCTTCAATGCTGTTTCCTGTCTTGATGCGTTGCCTGGCATTTTTGCTTTAAAGTATTGCTCGGCCTTGTGCAAGGTCTCGAAGGCTTCGGTTAGCTCTGGGCGCGCTTTCAGGGCTTCTTTTTCCGGGAGTTGTTCAAATTCAGGGCTGGTTCGAGTTTCGCCGTCAGTTGGACTACAAGCTGGCGTGGAACGGCGGCTGGCTGATTGCGGCGCCGCCGCGGAACACCAGCCGGACATGCCCGGCCTGCGGCCATGTGTCGGCGGACAATCGCCAGACGCAAGCCCGGTTTTGCTGTGTGGAATGCGGCCTCACAGAAAACGCCGATGTGGTCGGCGCGATCAACATACTGGCGCGGGGACACCGCGTCGCAGCCTGTGGAGAGTTGGCGCGGTCAGGCCGCTCAGTGAAACAGGAACCCGCCGAAGCGATTCAACCCGGCTCGATGCCGGGTCGAACGCCGTAGGAATCCCCGGCCTGAAAGCTGGGGAGGATGTCAAAATGGTCGTTCGTGAGCACAACTGACTTCTGACTTTTGGTATAGTGCGCGTCATGGAACAGGAACTGGATATTCTCGCGGAAAAAGTGGAACGGGTGAGCGCCCTCGTGGCGCTGTTGCGCGCCGAAAAAGCGGATCTGGCGGCGCGGCTTCTGGCGGCGGAATCCGAGCGGGCGCTGCTGCAACAGAACGCGGAGACCGCGCGTCAGCGCATTGAGGCGCTGATACAGCGGTTGCCGGAAGGAAAGGCGTAGGACATGGGTGATGCGGCCAATTTTCTTGATGTGCACATTCTGGGGCGCGAATACCGGGTCGTTTGCCCGCCGGGCGAGGAAGAAGCCTTGCGGGCGGCGGTCAGGATGGTGGACGAAAGAATGCGGGAAATCGCCGAAAAATCCAGAAACACCCCGCCGGAACGGGTAGCGGTGATGGCCGCCCTGAACATCACCAACGAGTATCTCTCCGCGCTGGCCGCGAATCGGGCGGACGGTCAGGCGGTTGGCGCGCCGACGTCAACATGCTTTGACAGCGCCGCCCTGAAGCGTAGAATTGAGGACATGGACACGCGTTTGGCGACGCTGTTGGAAATTTCCTAGTTCCTTCGGCGTTGTGGTTTTTCTTCGGCGTTTTGCCGGTCGTGTCCGCCAGGCGTCCCCTGCGGCGTTGGTCAAGGCCATATATTCCTTGAACCAATGCTTGACGGCATTGGCCGCGGACCTTCACGCCGATGTTGTGGGCGGCTCTCGTCAGTCGCCCCTGATTCGACTGGAATGCGGCCACCTTGAACCCTCGGTTCAGGATGCCGGTCTTGACGGCGAGCGCGGGGGGCCAGATGCAAGGCGAGGGGCGGCTTTTGGGTCGCCCCTCGTTTTTTCAGCGTTGCGCCGGGTTGTGTCGGTCTGGTTGGGAGCGCCGGGCGCGGTCTTTTCTCCTCCAGCCGGGCAGAACGGCGCAGAATCCGGATGGCGCGGGGGGAAGAATGACGCTTTGGTGGTTGCTGTATCCGCTGCTTGGCGCGGCGTCGGGCTTTTTCGCGGGGCTTTTGGGCATTGGCGGCGGCGCGGTCATGGCGCCGCTGCTGGTCATGCTGTTCTCGGCGCAGGGTTTGGGCGGCGGCGAGGTCATGCGCATGGCGCTGGGCACTTCCATGGCGGCCATCCTGTTTACCGCGATTGCCAGCGCGCGCGCGCACCACCGGCGCAAGGCGGTGGAATGGCGCATCGTCGCGGCCATCACGCCGGGCGTTCTGCTGGGAACCCTGCTGGGCGCGCGCCTGGCAAGCCGGATGCCCTCGACCGCGCTGGCGATCCTGTTCGTGGTCTTCATTTTCTATGTTTCCGCGCAGATGCTCGCGGGGTTTACCCCCAAGGCCAGCCGAAGCATGCCGGGCGCGTTGGGAACGGCGCTGGCGGGCGTGGGCATTGGCGCTTTTTCCTGTCTGGTGGCGATTGGCGGCGGCGCGTTGTCGGTGCCTTTCATGCTCTGGTGCAACGTGCGCGCGCAACACGCCATCGGCACCTCGGCGGCCATCGGTTTTCCCATCGCGGTTGGCGGCGCGGCGGGTTATATGATCAACGGCTGGCAAAATCCCGCCTTGCCGCCCTACAGCATCGGTTTTGTCTATTTGCCCGCCGTGGCGGGCATGGTTGTCGTCAGCATGTTGACCGCTCCCCTGGGCGCCGCCTTGACCCACGCGCTGCCCGTCAAGCGCCTGCGCCAGATTTTTGCCGTTGTTTTGCTGCTGCTGGCCGTCTCCATGCTCGGCAAGCTGGTTTGATCGGGTTTGGCCTCTGGGTCAGGCAGGCGGGCGGGGCGCCGCCCAATGAAAACGAGCGGATTGCCGCGTCGCATCAAGCCTTGCAATGACGCGGGAGTGATTGTTTTTCGGTCCTTTGCCCCTGATTGACGGGCAATCGGTCAGGGCAATCGCATGAATACATTTGTCATTGCGCCTGGTTGTTTGCCTGGTTACCGTACGAGCGAAACACCTCCAGAAAGAGAGGTTGGCGGCCTTCAGACCCGCCCTTGCCGTCAGTTCCATCGCTGCAAACCTCTTTTGACCCTCCCTTGCCAGAAGCTTTTCCT
>JAITJU010000117.1 GCA_031278735.1 Zoogloeaceae bacterium | reverse complement strand
ACGATTTTCTGATCGCGCCCCAGCAAGGCTTCGCGGCAAATGAACGCGGAGCGTTCGTCCTCCGCCCCCGCCGCTTGCGGCGGCAGCATTTCCGTCCGCAGCGCGCCCGCGTCCGGCGGGGCGTCTGGCGATTCCGCGCCATCCTCCGGCACGCGCGCCGCCGCGGACGGACGATCTTTCGGGGCATTGCCAAACAGATTCCGCAAAAAAGACATTATTGTTCCTTACATGTTTCTTGCCATGGGCGCAACGCATCATCCGCCCGCATCATCTCCTGAAATCAATATTCTTGCCAAGCCCCTGCCGACAAAGTTGCGGCCATGCCGCGATTTTGTCTGGCCTGTCTTTGTCTTTCGCCCCTTGATCCTTGATCTCGCGTAAAATCACTCTGCTTTTCAATCCTTCGGGAGTTGCGGCATGGCCATCCGTCAAATTTATCTTCCCCTGTTTTCGGTGCGCGCCGGAATGACGCTGGCCAGAAGCGCCGTCATCACCGAACGTCAGGTCACGGTGTTGATGCTGCCCGCCGGGCACGAACTTACTGAAAACAATCTTGCGCAACTGCGCGCGCATCACGCCGATTATCTCTGCATTGCCGAAGAAGACGCGCGCAGCGACGTTTTGCGCGCCCAGAACATTGCCACCCAAAGCGCGCGCATCGACAGGATTTTCTGCAACGCCGACCCGGAACACCCCGAAACCCGCGCTTTCTGCGACGCCGTGCGCGCCTATCGTCTCGTCTGAAAACATTTCGCCGAAAACACACGACATGCCTCTCAGCCTGAAACTCGAAGACCTGCCCGCAAGCATCGACCGGTTGCCGGCTTTTCCCAGAATCATCAGCGAACTGCTGACCGATCTCGACGATGACAACTCCAGCATGCTCACGCTGGCCCAGCACGTGGAGCGCGACCCCGTGGTGGCCGGGCGCATTCTCTCCGCGGCCAATCGCATCCTGTATTACGAAGGCTGGCCGGAGGTGCGCGATATCTATACCGCGGTTTCCCTGATTGGCTTCAAGCGCATTCGGGAGATCGTGCTGACCACCGGCACGGCCAGCTTCGCCGGACATTGCCGCGCCCGCTTTTCCTGGGAACACAGCCTTGCCGTCGGCATTGGCGCGCAGGAACTGGCGCCGCTGGTGAACGTCAATCCGCATGTCGCGCTGGTCGCCGGCCTGCTGCACGATTTGGGACACCTGTGGATGAGCTGCATTCACCCGCTGGAATTCCAGCGGACGCGGCTGCTGGTGGAAGTGCACGGCAAGGATGTCTGCGCCGCCGAAAGGGAACTGTTCGGCTTCGACCACTGCGTCATCGGCGCGGTTATCGCTCATCACTGGCGCCTGCCCGCCGACGTCGTCGCCGCCATCGGGCATCATCACCTGCCCAGCGACAATGCCGCCACGCAAAAACTGGTCGCCATCACCCACGTCGCCGAGCTTATCGCCAATGCCCTGGACTTGCCCTGCCGCGACATCAACCGGGTGACGCGTCTTTCGCCCGTCGCGCACAAAACGCTCGGCGTGGACTGGAGCCAGGATTGCTCCGCCCTTTTCGGCGCCATCGAAGCCCGCCACCAGTACGCTTCCGTCATTTTCAGTTGATGGGGCGGAAACCGCTTGTAACACTTCCCGCCCCGATTTGCTGTCTTCCACGCCTTGAACCCCGTATAATCGCCGTCCTTCCCCTTACGCCGGACTGTCAATGGTCTACGACCCCCGCACTGAACTCACCGCCTTGCTGCGCCGCGCGCTTGCGAGCGTCGCGCCGGAAGCGGTCGACACGCCCATTTTTCTGGAACGCCCGCGTGAGGCGGGGCGCGGTGATTTTGCCAGCAACCTGGCCATGCGGCTGGCGCGCGCACTGAAAAAAAATCCGCGCGAACTGGCGGCGCGCCTGCTGGCGGAACTTCCGCTGTCCGCGCTGGTCGCCAAGGCGGAAGTGGCGGGCGCGGGTTTCATCAATTTCACGCTGGACGCCGCCGCCAAGACGAGCGTGATTGCCGCGGCGCTGGCGGCGGGCGCGGATTATGGCCGTTCGGCCCTGGGCGGCGGGCAAAAGGCGCTGGTGGAATTCGTTTCCGCCAACCCGACCGGGCCGCTGCACGTGGGGCACGGGCGCGGCGCGGCCTATGGCGCGTCCTTGTCCAGCCTGCTCGCCTTCGCCGGATGGGATGTGACGCGGGAATACTACGTGAACGACGCCGGGCGGCAAATGGATATTCTTGCCGTCTCCGTCTGGCTGCGCTATCTGGAATTGTCGGGCGTCTCTGGCGTCGCCTTTCCGCCCAACGCCTATCAGGGCGACTATGTGCGCCGCATGGCGGAACAACTGCGGGCGACACGCGGCGAACGCTATCTGCGCGCGGCGGACGCCGCGCTGGAAGGAACGCCCGGCCTGCCCGACCCGTTGCGGGACGACGATGAAGCCAGGGCGCGTCGTGAAAAGCATCTGGACGCGCTCATCGCCAATGGCAAGAAACTGCTGGGCGAGGACTGGAACGCCGTGCATCAGCACGCGCTGGTCGAGCAGCTCGCCGATGGGCGCGGCGATCTGGAGGAATTCGGCGTGCATTTCGACGTCTGGTTTTCCGAAAAGGGACTGTTCGACACGGGGCTGGTGGCGCGGTGCGTGGAGCGGCTGGAGAAAGCCGGGCATCTCTACGCGCAGGACGGCGCGAAGTGGTTCAAATCCACGGCGTTCGGCGACGAGAAGGACCGCGTGGTGCAGCGCGAGAACGGCATGTACACCTATTTCGCTTCCGACATTGCCTATCACCTGAACAAGTACGAGCGCGGCTTCGACCGCCTCATCAACATCTGGGGCGCCGATCATCATGGCTACGTCCCGCGCGTAAAGGGCGCGCTGACCGCGCTGGGGCTGGACGCGGGAAAACTCGACGTGGCGCTCGTGCAGTTCGCGGTGCTCTACCGCGGCGGCCAGAAGGTTTCCATGTCGACCCGTTCCGGCGAATTCGTCACCCTGCGCGCGCTGCGCAACGAAGTGGGCAACGACGCCAGCCGTCTGTTCTATGTGCTCAGAAAAGCCGATCAGCATCTGGATTTCGATCTCGATCTCGCCAAAAGCCAAAGCAATGAAAACCCGGTGTATTACATCCAGTATGCCCATGCCCGCATCGCGTCGCTGCTGAAACAATGGGGCGGCGACGCGTCGGCGCTGGCGGACGCGCCCGTCGGCTTGCTCCTCAGTGAACGCGAACTGGCGTTGGCCGCCCGGATCGCGGCCTTTCCGGAAATCGTCGAATCCGCCGCGCAAGATCTTGCGCCGCATCAGGTCGCCTTTTACCTGAAAGACCTGGCCGCCGAGTTTCACGCCTGGTACAATGCCGAGCGCATACTGACGGCGGATGACGCCGTGCGGTTGGCGCGATTGGCGCTGGCGGCGGCGGCGCGACAGGTCATACGGAACGGCCTGGGTCTGCTGGGTGTATCCTGCCCGGACAATATGTAACAGGGAGTTTTATTCGCCATGAAAAAAATGCAGCGCACGACAAGACATTCTTCAGCGCATTCCTCACAGGGCGGCACACTGGTGGGCATGTTCGTCGGCCTGGTGCTGGGGGTGGCGATTGCCGCCGCCGTGGTCTGGTTCACCAACCGGGCGGAAGCGCCTTTCACCAAGGCCGCGCCGTCGCAGAGCGTTCGTCCCGGACAGGGATCGTCGGCAGCCTTGCCCGGCAAGCCTGGCGACCCCGCGCCGGAAGGCCGCTTCCAGTTCTACGACATCCTGCCGGGGAGAACGGAAGCCGTGCCGCAACCGCCTTCCGCCGATGCCGCCACCGCGCCTTCCCTGCCTATGCCCGCGAGACGGCATTATTTGCAGGCGGGCGCTTTCAGCGACCCGCAGGAAGCGGATAATCTCAAGGCGGCGCTGGCCATGAAAGGCATGGAAGTCCACGTGCAGCAGGTCATGGTGCAGGGCAACACCTTTTTCCGCCTGCGCCTGGGGCCGTACAGCAAAATTGACGAAGCCAGCAGCGTCCGCGCCAAACTGGCGCAGCAGGGTGTGGAAACCATGCTGGTCAATGTGGAGGAATAACGAAATGCAAACCGATCGCCGCCGCTTCCTTTCGGCTTCCGCCGCCCTGACGCTGGGCGCCGTCCTGTCGGGCGTCGCCCTGCCGTCCGCCGCCGCCGCGCCCTATGAACGTCTGCCGCGCCGACTGCCCAGGGAGGAAGCAGGCAAGATTTCCGTTCTGGAGTTTTTCTCCTACGCCTGCGCCCACTGCAACGACTTTCACCCGATTGTCATTCGGTGGGCTGCCCGCCAGCCCGCCCATGTCGCCTTCCGGCGCGTCCCGGTCGCCTGGAACGCCTCCTGGTCCAATCTCGCCCGCCTCTATTACGCGCTGGAAATCAACGGCGATCTCGCCAGGCTGGACGGCAAGGTCTTTCAGGCGCTGCATGCGCAAAGACAAAAAATCTACACCGACAAAACCATCCTCGACTGGTACGCCCAACAAGGCGGTAACCGCGAGAAATTCGGCGAGATCATGAAATCCTTCACGGTCATGAGCAAGGTCAACCAGGGGGAAAAGCTGCGCCAGTCCGCCCAGGTGAACAGCGTTCCCGCCATTGTGGTCGACGGCGCCTACCTGATGACGGGCGCAACCTACGAAGAACTGCTGGACAACACCGACCAACTGGTCGAACAGATCAGAAAAGACGGCAAATGACCGTCCGCGACCTGCTCCGGGCGCAACGCGCGCCGTGACGGAAACCGGTTCTGCGCCGCGCCCCGGAATGCCCGCAATCGCTTTCATCCTCTACAAATACTTTCCCTTCGGCGGCCTGCAACGCGATTTCCTTGCCGTTGCCCTGGAGTGTCGGCGGCGCGGCGCGGGTATCCGCGTCTATGCCTTGAGTTGGACGGGCGATATTCCAACAGGATTTGATGTGCGAATCGCGCCGGTCACAGCGTTTTTCAATCATAAACGCTATGAAAAATTCACCGACTGGGTGCTCGCCGATCTCCGGCGCGAACCCGTCACCCGCGTGGTCGGCTTCAACAAGATGCCGGGACTGGACGTGTATTACGCCGCCGATCCCTGTTTTGCGGAAAAAGCGGCTGCCCTGCGTCATCCCTTCTATCGCCTGACGGGACGCTGCCGCCATTTTGCCGCCTACGAGCGGGCGGTATTCGAGGCCGCGGCAAAAACAAGAATCCTGATGATCTCCGCCGCGCAACAGGCTTTTTTCATCCGTCACTACGCCACGCCGCCGGAACGGTTTTTCTTGCTGCCGCCAGGAATCGCGGCGGACAGGAAACGACCGGCGGACGCCGAGGCCATCCGCGCCGGATTCCGGCGGGAATTCGATCTGGCCGACGATACGCTGCTGCTCGTACAAATTGGTTCCGGCTTCAAGACCAAGGGACTGGATCGCAGCCTGAAGGCAATGGCGGCGCTGCCGAAAGAACTCCGCGCCCGCGCCCGTCTCATCGCCGTCGGTCAGGATGAGGCCGCGCCCTTCCGCGCGCAGGCCAGGGCGCTGGGGTTGCGCGCGCAGGTCGAGATACGGAAGGGGCGCGACGACATTCCGCGCTTTTTGTTGGGCGCCGACCTGCTCATCCATCCGGCGTATTACGAAAACACTGGAACCGTGCTGCTGGAGGCGCTGGCTTCCGGTTTGCCCGTGCTGGTCACGGATGTCTGCGGCTACGCCCATTACATTGCCGAGGCGGACGCGGGCAGCGTGTTGGCAAGTCCTTTCTCGCAGAAACACCTGAACGACGCGCTGGCGGCGTTGCTCGATGATGCCGAACGGCGCCGCGCCTGTAGCCGCAATGCCCTGGCCTACGCCGAAACAGCGGATATTTACGCCCTGCCCGAACGCGCGGCGGATCAGATTCTTGCCGCGCCATGACCCTTTTTCTCTTGCCGCCCTTTGCCCAACATTGGGAAAACAAGGACGCCTTCGCCGAGGCCGGGCGTATCGAGGGCCAGGTTTATCGCGTCATGCCGGGGCGGCGCACCCTGCGCGCGGAAATCGGGGGGCGCGGCTATTTCGTCAAGATTCATCAGGGCGTGGGCTGGAGGGAAATTTTCAAGAACCTGCTGACCGGCAGGCTGCCCGTATTGGGCGCGGCGCAGGAATGGCGGGCGCTGCAACGCCTTGCCGCCGCCCATGTGCCGACCATGCGGGCGGCGGCCTTCGGCGAGCGCGGACGCAACCCGGCGCGACGGCAGTCTTTTCTGATTACCGAAGAAATTACGCCCGCCATCGATCTGGAAACACTGACGCAAAGCTGGCAAGCCGCCCCGCCCGCGCGCGCGCTGAAATACGCCCTGATACGCGCCCTGGCGGAACTGGTGCGAAACATGCACCGCGCCGGGGTCAATCATCGCGATTGCTACCTCTGCCATTTTCTGCTGCGGACGGAGGATTGGGAAACAACCGCCGCCCCGCTTGTCGTCATTGATCTGCACCGTGCCCAGACGCGCGCGGTCGTGCCCAGACGCTGGCGCGACAAGGATCTGGCGGCGCTGTATTTTTCCGCGCTTGACATCGGCCTTACCCGGCGCGACAAGCTGCGCTTCCTGCGCCGCTATTTCGCCCGCCCCTTGCGGGACATCCTGCAAGAAGAAGCCGCCTTGCTCGTCTGGCTGGAAAAGAAGGCCGCCCGATTGATGACGCGCTTTGAAAAACACAAGGAAAGGCTTTGATGCGCTTCTGGCGTTTGAATCCCGCCTATGCGCGCCTGCAAGCCGACTTTGGTTCTCTGGAAGCGGTCTTTGCATTGCAGGGCGAGCGCCTGACCCTCTCGCCGCATTCTGATGTCATTCGCGTCAGGCGCGCCGACGTATATTATTATGTCAAGCGTTACGGAAGCAACGCCAAAAAGAAAAACTGGCGGCGCAAATGGATGCGTTACCTGCGCCGCTACGCGCTTGCCTTTCTGCCGCGCCCGCGCGTGAAGGCCGAGTGGCAAAACCTCGAGCAGTTTGCCCGGTGGGGCATTCCCGTGCCGGAAATCGTCGCCTGCGGCATGGAGCGGCGTCTGGGCGCGTTCTATCGCGGCGCGCTGGTTACCCGTGAAATTCCGGACGCCATCGATCTGGCGCGCCTTGCGCAGGAACGCGATCCGCGCCTTCAGAATCGGCGCTGGGCGGAAAATGTCATGCGGCAGGTCGCCGCCCACGCTCGCGTCCTGCACGCGCATCGCTTTGCCCACAATGATCTGAAATGGCGCAACATCCTGGTTGATAAGGCCGGAAAAGTCTGGTTCATCGACTGTCCGCTGGGCAATTATTGGTTCCGTCCCCTGCTTGCCTACCGCCAACAAAAAGACATCGCCGGTCTGGACAAAATGGCGCGCCAAT
>JAITJU010000225.1 GCA_031278735.1 Zoogloeaceae bacterium | reverse complement strand
CCGCTCGCTCAAGCCAATCTCCTTCTGTTCCATGTCCGTTTCCTCCTGAAGCCGACATTACTGCTTTGCACAGACCGGACATACTGCTTGGGATTAACATTCCCGACCATTGAATTGCCATCCGCAAGCGCGGTGGGCTATAGTGTGGCGAGCGTAGCGGTTGGGTTTCGTTTTCCGGGATTCTTGGCGTCATGTCATTCTTTTCATCGTTTTCTTGCCGTCTGTCGGCGCTGTGCCTCGTTCTTGGCGTGGCGGGCAATGCCGTTTGGGGGCAGATCGACGCGGACGACCTGCCGGAACTGGGTGATGTCGCCAGCACTGACCTGAGTATGCAGGCCGAGAAAAAAATCGGCCAGGAAATCATGAACGAAATCCGGCGTGACGCGGCATATCTTGATGACCCGGAAATCGAAGCCTACCTGAACCGTCTGGGCAACCGTCTGGCCGCCGCCAGTCCCGACGCCGGCATTGGCTTTCATTTCTTTCCCGTCAATGACCCGATGATCAACGCTTTTGCCATGTTCGGCGGCTATATTGGCGTCAATGCCGGGCTGGTGCTGGCGGTGCGGAACGAATCGGAACTGGCGGGCGTGCTGGCGCATGAAATATCGCACGTCACGCAACGCCATCTGGCGCGCGGCATTGCCCGGCAAAAGCAAATCAGCGGCGTGACCCTGATGGCCATTGCCGCCGCCATTCTGGCGGCGCATTCCAACCCTGACCTGGCGAGTGCGACGATGGCGGGCGCGTCCGCCGGGGCGGTGCAGGCGCAACTGGGATTCTCGCGCGACTTCGAGCGCGAGGCCGACCGCATCGGCTTTCAGATATTGCAGAAGGCCGGATTTGACGTGCGCGGAATGTCATCATTCTTTTCCCGCCTGCAACGGGCAACGAGAGTGTATGAAAACAACGCGCCGGTTTATCTGCGCACACATCCGTTGAGCGTCGAGCGCATTTCCGACATGCAGAATCGGGAACTGAACCAGCCTTACCGGCAAGCGCCGGACAGTCTGGAATTCCTGCTGACGCGCGCCCGCCTGCAAGCCATGCGCGGCACGCCCGATGAAGCGGTGACGCATTTTCGGGCGCTGCTGGCCGAACAGAAAACCCTGCATGTCGCCGCGACGCGTTACGGTCTGGCGGTTGCCCTGGCGCGCAAAAAAGACTGGGCTGCCGCGGAAACTACCCTGAATGCCCTGCGTCAGGACAAGATCGCTTCTCCGATGATTGATCGCCTCTATGCCGAATCCCGCGTCCGGCGCGGCGATGCGGCGGGGGGACTGGCGGCCTTCCGGGAAGCCTTGGGGCGCTACCCGGACGCAATGGCGCTGATCTATGGCTATGGCGAGGCGTTGCTGGAAAAGCGGATGTTTGCCGAGGCGCAGACTTTTCTCACGCAATCGCTGCGCAGGAATACGGGCGACGCCCGCCTGTACAAATTGCAGGCGCGGGCTTACGCGGCCACGGGCAAAATGGGGCTGCAACATCAGGCGCTGGCGGAAGCTTACGCGCTGGAAGGCGCGTTGCCCGCCGCCATTGAACAACTGGAACTGGCGCAACGCGCCAAGGACAACGATTTTTACACCAATTCCAGCATTGACGCCCGCTTGCGCCAGTTGAAACAGAAGCAAGCGGAAGCGAAATGAAGAGATGGAAAACGAGAAGATTCCTGTCCAGCGGCATTTGCGATGCCGCGCTTGCGTCGCGCTCATCCGGGGCGGCGCGTCATCCGGGAATACAGGAATGCGGGAAATCCGGCATTCCTCTTGTCTTCCGACTTTCCCTCCCCCTCTCGCGCCCATCGACGGCGAAACGGCAAGGCCATTTGCGCGGCGAAAGCGTGAAGTCCGGGCGGACAGCCTGAAAACGACACCCGAAATTTCAAGAATTGGAGGCCGACGCGATTCCTTCTGTTGCAGCGGCGTCTTTCCTGGCGAATTCATTGCGCCGGCCACAATGATTTTCCATTATCCGCCCCCTGTCTTCTGATTCCCGATCACCGCGCCGGAGCTTTGCGTGGCGGCTCTTATGCGCGTGACGAGTTCTTGCCAGTCTACCCGCCGGGTGTAGCCCATGACGGTCAGGGCGGGGATGCCGCCGCCCGCGACGATGGTGTATTGCTCGCCCCGATCCATGCCGTCGATGCCGCTCATGCGGCAGACGCCGTTTTCCAGACGGCAGGCAAGGCCGATGTTGCGATAACCAAAATCCTCGAAGAACCGGAGCGCGCTTTTCTGGATTATCGCCATCGCGCCGCCGCCGCCCAGGGATGTGATGTTATCGACCGCTCGCTGGCTGATGCGGCGCGAATAATGGCCGGGACTGCTGGCGATGCGCGCGTCGAACGCCAGCGGTTGCCAGTTGGCCGCCAGTTCCAGTCCTTTCAGGTCGGCGTCGATAAATCCGGTAATCTGCCCGAAAGAAAAAGTTTGCGTCAGTTGCGCCAGATTGATGTTGCGGGCATTGACATCCGCCAGCAGACGCGGACGCGCGCCAAACGGGTCGATGAAACGAAAATCGGTGCAGTTCAGATAGCCCTCGAATACCTGGATGACCAGCGCGCCTTCCAGATACGCCTCCCGATTGAGATAGCGGATGCGCGGCAGATTGGCGGACAACATGCCGTACATGACCGGCAAATCGAGGATCTGCGTCAATTTTTCCAGGGAGAGGGGAGACAGGGAAAACCCCATCGCGCCCTCCCATTCGCCGCTTTGCGCGTCTTTTCCGGTCGTCAGGTAAGTTACCGCCAGCGTGCCGTCGAGCACGGGAATATCCACCTGCCGCGCCAGCGTGAAGCCGCGCGGCCAGATTGCCAGCGGCAGTTGAAAGGTGCCGCTTTCCAGCCGTCCCAGCGCCATTTTGCCCACCCGCAAATCGCCTTTTCCTTCGCCTGTTTGCCGCCACTCCAATTCGCCGCTCAGACCTTCCAGCGCCAGACTGCCCTTGTCCAGCAGGAAACCGGCGTCCGTGGAAGCGAGTTTGAGCGCGTCGAACGCGCCTTGCCGCCAGTTTGCCGTCAACCCCAACCGCCCCTGGAGCGTGATGGGCGGCAAATCCTGCCCCGCCAGCATGGGCGCAAGCAAGGTTTCGCCCAGCGCGGGCATTTCCAGGTTTTCCGCCCGCAGTTCTCCCTCCTGAATGCCTTTTTGCCAGTCGCCTGTCCCGCGAAAACGCAGCGCGCCCACACGCGGAAAATGCAGCGCGGCGTGTTCGACACTCCAGGTTCGCGCGTCCAGAACGCCGGCGAATTCCAGCGACTGCGCCTCGGCGTTCAACAATGCGGGCGCGTGATAAATCGTCCCTTTTTGCCATTCCAGACGCCCTTGCGTTCGCCAGTTTCGCGCCGCGCCTTGCCCGGAAAGATTCAGCGTCATCGTCAGATTTTCCGCCGCGCGCGAACCATCCGGCGAATTGAAGAGGCCGTCGCGCAAGGCAAACTGCGCCTCGAACGCCCGCGCGGAAAAATCCAGCCGTCCGTTCAGCTTGCCTTGTGGCCGCCAGGCGGCAAATTGCGCCAGATCCGGAATGAGGCGCGGCAAGAGCAAGGGGTTGCCGTCCTGGACGAGCAGACGGACGCGCGTTTTGCTGTACAGCAATTCCCAGCGTTCGTTGGCCGCCGGTTGCAGCACGAGGCGCCAATTCTCGCCTTTCTGGGTGAGTTGCAGGGCAATGGGCGCGCCTTCCGCCAGATGGAGACGCCCCTGCTCGCAGGCAAACGCGCCAGGCTTGGGCTGCAGGCGGGCGCAGGAAATACGGATTTTCGGCCAGACCTGCCCCAGGATATTCAGGTTTTCCAGCGTCAATGCGCCGCCCGCGCCTTCCAGATTCAGGCGGACATTGCGCGCGTTGAACGTGTCGTGCCGGATTTGTCCCACGGAGAAATCCAGATTCAGTTTTACGCCGGACAATGCCTGGATGCCGCCCGCGGACAGCAGCAGGCAACAGGACAGCAAAACTTTTTTCATGTTTTATTTCCGGCAGTTCGCGCCCGCGTCGCCGCGCCAGCGCCGCAGTTGTCCGGCCAGCCGTTCGGCGGCTTCGCCCAGCGCCCGGACGCCGCCCGCCGCGTCCGGCGTTGG
>JAITJU010000203.1 GCA_031278735.1 Zoogloeaceae bacterium | reverse complement strand
CCGACCCGTCGCTGCCCTGGGCCATGATTTTCCCGCATGTCGACTTTCAGCCTCGCCATCCCGTCCAGTTGTACCATGCCGCATTGGAAGGCATGGCGCTGTTCGTCATTCTCTGGATCTACTCGAAAAAAACGCGCCCGACGGGCGCGGTCTCCGGCATGTTCCTGCTGGGTTACGGCATTTTTCGCTACGCGGTTGAATTTTTCCGCGAGCCGGACGCGGGAATCTTTGGCCTTTCCTACACCGTCAGCATGGGACAATGGCTCTCCCTGCCAATGATTGCGGCAGGATTCTTTCTGCTCTGGCGCGCAAGACAATCCGCGCGCGGCAAAGCCGCCTGAAATCCCCAGGAACCAAAATGCTCCGGCATGCCGAAACTGGTTTGCGCAGAACAATTTGTTCCCGCTTACATCGAGCCTCCTGGGCGCTGCGCTGGAAAGCGTGAAGCGCGCGCCGTCTTGTCAGTTAGGGATTTCAGCAGATCGAAGGACAGTCATTGCCGCCGCTTCAGTGCTTCAATTCGCGGGCGACCGCCAAGACGATAATGCCCGCGCCAATGATAATGAAATCCACTGGCGGCGTCAGCGTCCGTGGATGCCGACGGGCGACATGAGGGATTTCTGTGACAGATGGATGAGAGACGGAAAGTCATTCCGCGAAACGAATGCCCTGCTCCTTGGCGATGCGTTGGTAACGCTGGCGTTCGGCGCGCAGGAACACCTCAAATTCTTTGCCGTACAATCCTTCCGCGACGACGCCGGCGGCAGCGAGTTTGGCGCGAACGGCAGGATCCGCCACGACCTTGGCGATTTCCCTGCCCAATCGTTCCACGATGGTCGGCGGCGTATGCGCGGGAGCGAACACCCCCATCCAGTTCGTGAAGCGGAAATCCTGCATGCCGGGCAATTCGGCGACGGCAGGCGCGTTGGGCAATGTGGGAGAACGCTGGATGGTCGTCACCGCCAAGGCCTTCAGGCGTCCCGCGTTAACGTGGGGAACGATGGGCGGCATACCGACGATGACCATGCTGATATGCTGGCCCAGCACGTCGTTTACCGCTGGCGCCGCGCCCCGGTAGGGCGTGTGCTCCATGACGACGCCAGTAGCCGCCTTGAACGACTCGCCTGCGAAGTGCATGGTGCTGCCCGCGCCAGGCGTGCCATAGTTCCATTTGCCGGGATTGCTCTTGGCGAGGGCGATGAAGCCTTGCAGCGAATCGGCGGGGATGCCCGAATGGACGACAATTGCCAGTGGCGTTTCGCCTGCCAGCGCCACGGGCACAAAATCGCGTTCCGGGTGATAGGGCGTTTTCTGTCCCGCAGCGGGGCCAACGACAACTTCCGCTGGCGACGCCATCAACAGGGTGTAGCCGTCTGGCGCCGCCTTGGCAACGAAATTGGCTCCAATCGAGCCGCTGGCGCCGCCGCGATTTTCCACCACTACGGGCTGTTTCAGGATTTCCGAAAGAGGATCGGCCACAGCGCGAGCCACGAGATCGAGGCCGCCGCCCGCAGGGTAGGCGACCACGAGCCGAAAGGGTTTTCCTGGCCAATTGTCCTGCGCCTGGGCATCAGGAACAAGAAAGATGGATAACAGGACGAAGGATAGGGCGAGTCCAGACCAGCGCATGGTTTCCTCCTTGATTCATGTCATTGAAAATCCGCGGCAAAGCCGGGAGCGGGGGTGAATCCCAAATCGCCGCGCGCGATTACTGCTTCGCGCCCGCCGTTTTCCTCCAGCAGACGGGCTTGTCGCGCACGGGCTTTCCGGTCGACGTCCACGGGATCCAGCAGGGATTCGAGATGCCGCCGACACCCGGTCAACACGGAAGTTAAATCAGGATCGGCGGCCAGATCGTGCAATTCGTCGGGGTCTTGCGCCAGATCGAACAATTGGGGCGCATAGTCGACGTAGTGCACGTACTTATAGCGACCAACTCGAATCATGTAGGCGGCAGTGCGCGATCCCATGCCGTGATACTCGCTCAGGATCACGCGTTCCGGTCGCGCGCCCTGCGCGATATCCACCAGTGAATGACCGGGATGTCCGTTTCGCAGGGACGCGAACGAAACGCCTGCCGTCTCCACGATGGTCGGAAACATGTCCACATGACTGACGGGAACATCGACGACCCGACCGACCGGAAAATCAGGCCCTGCGCAAAGGAGCGGAACGCCGGCGATTTCTTCATACATCGTCGATTTGCCCCACAGTCCGCGCGCGCCGAGATTGTCGCCGTGGTCACTGGTGTAAATGACGTTCGCGTCATCCAGGAGACCCAGGTCGTCAACCACGGCAAGAATTTTGCCAAGATGCTCGTCAAAAAAACTCACCAGTCCGAAATACCCTGAAAGCGCCCGATGCACATCGGCGGCGGAAGTAAAATAGTCGTCATAGCAAAAACAGTCGCGATAATCGTCGAGATAGGGATGTCGCGGGCGTTCCTCGCGGGCGTACAGCTTGGGCAGCGGCAGTTCCCTGTCGAAGTAACGGTAATAATGCTCCGGCGGCGCCGTCAGCGGAAAATGCGGCGCGACAAAGGAAACGAACAGCACCCAAGGCTTGTCATGTGATTTCCGGGTGTGTTCGCGCAACCAGATTTGGGCGCGGGAGCAGATTTCCCGGTCATACAGGGTGTAGGAGGATTCGCCCGGCCCAGCCAGCGCCGCCATCTTCCTCGCGCCGCCTCGACGCGGCGGCCTTTCCCGCACCAATCCCAGCAAATCGCCCTTGCCTTCCAGAATATGCATCGGAACCTGCTCTTCGCTGAAGCCATGGTCTTCGCCGCTTGCGCGGAAATGCAGCTTGCCGATGGAAACGACTTCGTGCCCGCGCTCGCGCAACGCGTGATGCCAGCTCGGCGTCGAACCGTCGTAAGCATCCGCGTTATCCCAGAAGCCAATTTGATGCACATATTTGCCCAATGCGAATGCGGCGCGCGCGGGCACACAGACCGGGCTGGCAGTATAGGCGGACGCAAATCGCGTTCCCCGTGCCGCCAAAGCGTCGAGATGCGGCGTAAACACCAGCGGATGCCCCGAACACCCCATGACTTTCGGATTGTGCTCGTCGGACATGATGATAATGGCATTGCGCGCTGACACCGACATGAAGATTCCTGTAAAAATTCGCCACGAAACAGGCTGCATGATAGGAACTGCAACGACAGAAGGAAAAGACGAAAATCGAATTTCCTTATGCGCGACTGGGCTATCAGGTATTGGCTGTAAAGGCGCAGGCTGTCGCGCGCGTTCAATTGCCATTGATGCCCCAGTCCGACGTGGGCGCTTGCGTAGCGGGAGGCGCTGTCGTAGGCGGCGCGCTGGCCGAAGGCGTCGATCAGGTCGCGGGCGGAAAAGTCCAGCTTCACCCTGCCGAGGCGGGCGGAGGCTTCCGCCTGCCAGTGGCCGGTTTCCGTTTCGTTGAAGGCGAGACGCGCGAG
>JAITJU010000153.1 GCA_031278735.1 Zoogloeaceae bacterium | reverse complement strand
TTTTTGGGCGCGACGACCGAGGGAATGCAGGAAAACGTCTTGCGTCTGGTGCATGAGCGCCTTGCCGACGCGACGGACGCCTCGGTCTGGTGGCCGCTGTGCGTGATGCGCGCGGCGCAGACGGACAACAATCTGGAAAGTTTGCTGTCCGTGGCGCCGAAGGAAGACTGGGGCGCGATTTCCGCCGCGCATCAGGCGATTTTTGGCCGACTGAAAATGGCGGACTGGGAGGCGGAAGCGGTCAGGACGCGGATGGAAAACCCGTCGCCGCTGGCGATTACGTCGCCGCTGATTGTTCTGAAGGACAAAGTGTTTGCGGCTGCCAGAAATTTGGCGGAAAAGCGCGCGCCCCGCCATCCGTGGGTGCGGCGGCTGGTGGCCGCGCGGGACAAGGAAATGGAGCGCATCGACGCTTCCACGGCGCTGATGCAGATGGAAGTCGCCATTCGGGAAGGCGGCATACAGGACGCCTGGACGCTGACGGAACTCATGCGTTTGCGTTTCGAGGTGCTGGGATTGACGGAGGCGTTCCAGCGTCCCTTGCCGCCCATACATAACGCCATGGCCTTTTACGGCCTTGCGCAGGCGCTGCCGGATATTCTGGAAAAGGATTTCGTCATGGAGCGGGCGGTTCTTGACGCGGAGGAACAGAAAACGCTGACGCGACTGTTGCGCGACATGCGGTACGCGCTCCATGAACAGGGATTGGCGCGCATGGATCAGTGCTTCAGGACGGGCAAGGGGCATCCGCACGAAGGCAACGCGCACCTCTATTCCCTGCTGTGCAACGGCCTTGCCGCCCTGTGCCGCGCGGACGCGCGCCATGCGGAGGCCATCGCGCTATACCGGCGGGGCATCGACGCCAGTCCGCTTGCCGAGCATTACCAGGGCATTCTGGATTGCTGCTGGAGCCTGGATGACAACGCCGGAATCGTCGAGGCGGCGGAACAGCTTTGGCATTACGCGACGCGATGCGGCTATGCCCACCACGATCCCAACAAGTACGCGAGCCGGGTCGCCAAGGCGCTGTACCGCCTGAACCGCAGCAAGGAAATCGTCGTCTGGCTGAAGCGGCTGTTGGTCTGGCAACGGAAAAATGGCGCGAGCAGGGCAAAGGAGAAGGCGGAAAAACATCTGTCCAACGAATTCCTGCGCGCGCGGCTGGAAGTGGCCTGTTACATGTTCCATTCCCACGCGGACACCTGCATGGCGCTGTGGCGGCGCATCAAGACGCAGGTGGACGCGAGCGATGACGTCATGGTTCACGCCGCCGCCGGCGATTTGATGCACGGTTGCAAACAGTACGCGGAAGCCGGCCTGCATTATGAGCGCGCCCTGGCGCTCAACCGCGAGCTGGGCGATGGCGGCGACGCAACCCTGGAGTCTGCCATCCGCAAGCGCCTGGAGGATTACCGCGCGCGCGCCGAAGCCGAGGCAAGGGCGGACGATAAGCCGTGGTGGAGGCTTTGGTGAGGCGCCCTGATCGCAAAAGGGCGTCTGGGGCGCGTGTTCCCTCTTTCAATCCAGCCGGAAGCGCACGGGGAGGAGCGCGGAATCCAGACCGTCGCGGGAGAGGGATTTGAGGCGGCGGGCGGCATTCACGGCGGCCGCGTCGAGGATCGGCTGACCGCTGCTGATTTCGAGACGGGCGGCGATGACGTTGCCGTTTTCGTCCAGAAAAATCCGCACCAATGCCTCGCCCTCCAGACCGTTTCGTATGGCTTCCAGCGGATAGAAATCCAGTTCGCGCAATTGTCGGCGCGCCGAGTCGGTCAGGACCGCGAGCGCGGCGGCGGGCGCGTCCGCCGCAAGGCCGGGACTTTCTGCCGAGTCGGGCGCGATGGGTTTTTTACGGGCGGCGGGCGGCGGCTTTATCCTGGGCGGCAAGGCCAGTTCCGGCTGCGGCGGCAGCGTCGCCGTCGGCGTTTTTTCCGCAAGGCGGGCGGATAGCGCTTGCGGCGGCGCGGGCTTTTTCGCGGCGACAGGCCAGGGCGTCGCGGTCAGCAGCGCGGCGTGCAGCGCGAGGGAACAGGCGAGCGCCAGCAGCAGAGGCGGACTGTCTTTACTGCGCGCATTCATGCGAGAATTCATCTTCACGAGCGATTGACGAGGATATTCCGATGCGGCGACATGATTTTTTCTGGCGTGTTTTCCTGTTGTGGATACTGTGGGCGCCCATTGCGTCAGCGGCTGATTTTACGCCTCCCTCGCCGACGTATTTTGGCGTCAGCGTGGAAACAGGCGATTTGAGGCAGGTGAAAGCCTGGCTGGATCGGGGTCTGTCGCCGGATTATCAGGCGGATCGTCTGGGCAGCGGGCTGATGATTGCCGCGTGGGAAGGGAATCTGCCCATGCTGGAACTGTTCTATCGCTACGGCGCGAATGTGAATCTGGAAAACGGCGCGGGCGAACAGGCGTTGTTGTTGGCGGCGTGGCGGAATCAGCGCGCGGCAATCGACTGGCTGCTGGCGCGCGGCGCGGCGCTCAACCGTCCGTCGGGGCAATGGTCGGCGCTGCATTACGCCGCGTTTTCCGGGCATGCGGATCTGGTTGGGGACTTGCTGGCGCGCGGCGCGGACATCGACGCGCGCAATCCCGGCGGCGCGACGCCCCTGATGATGGCGATCTATGACGGCAAGCAGGAGGTCGCTCGCCTGCTGATCGAGCGCGGCGCCGATCTGGAGGCGCGCAATGACCGGGGCGATGGGGCGATGGAATGGGCAATGCGCTACAACCAGCTTGCCATCGCGCGGCGTCTGGGCGATCCGAAAACTTTCGCCGCCGCCGCCAACCAGCCGAAGGAAAGCTGGGGACGCGACGCTCGTTCGGAAGCCGCGCCCGCCGATCTGGACATGCTCCTGAAGGCGCGGCGGCATCTGATCGCCAAGGGATTGTCAGCGGCGGACATCGACCGCAACATCGCCGCCCTGCGCGCCCGCTACGCCCGCCAGGAACGCGACGAAGCCCCGCCCTCCAGGGGGGCGGCCACACTGGAAATCACGGCCAGACGCAACGCTCCGCAAACGCAAAAGGCGCGTCTGATACAAGAAGACCGACAATCCGGCGGCAAGGATCGGTAAAGTTTGAAAAAACTGGCGCCGCAACCCCTAAAGTAAAAATTTTCCCTGCCGTAAAGAGAGGCGAGCAGGCGAAGGATTCCGAACGGGAGCGCCCTGGCGTCCTGGCCTGGATTTCACGAGTACTGATTTTCAAAGGAGAAACAAAATGTCTGCCATCATCAACACCAATATTCCCTCGCTGAACGCGCAGAGGAATCTCACCACGTCGCAGGGT
>JAITJU010000096.1 GCA_031278735.1 Zoogloeaceae bacterium | reverse complement strand
CCGCGCCTCGGCCTTTTCATTGTAGGCGCCTTGCCAGCGCTTCGAGAAGGCAAGGGCGTTCGCCTGTATCACGTCCCAGGTGAGCATTTTTATTTTCCCCGCCATCCCTTTCGATTGCCAATTGCCGAGCGCCAAAGCGAATGACGGAAGGCGGTCTCGGCTATGCCGGAGGGAACGGCGCCGCCCCCGTCCCGCCGATCGCCCGGCGCCGCGCCAGCGCGCGGGCGACCAGGCGCTGCCGCCGTCCGAGCCATTTTGCCGGACAAGCCGGGCGATGCTGGCCGCGCCGATCATTCCCGCCCCGGATCGATGTCCCGCAAGGCGTCATTTATCCGTCACCGTCAGCGTTCTTTGCCCTTCCGACAGGCCATAGACGTTGGGACGATACATGTCTTCCAGATATGTCGGCGGAAAGACGTAATGACCGGGCGTGACCACCTGGACGCGGTAGAAGAGCTGCATGTCCTGCGATAGTTTCAGGGCGGCGACAAAACGGTCGTCGCGGAATTCGACGTGCTCGATGGCGGGGTGCAGCATGGCGTTGGCGGGATTCGTTCCCTCCACGTTGATGCTTTCCATCCCTTCGCCCTGAACGATGTTGAGGTTTTCGATTTCCAGTCCGGCGGGAATGTAATCGACCAGCAAGGCATTCCGAATATGCGATCTGGTCGTGATTTTCAGACGCACCAGCAGACTCTCGCCGACCCGCAGGCTGCGGTTGCCCAGGGGATTGCCGCTCGCGTCGAAGAGGCTGCGCTCCAGTCCCACGATGTCGCGGCGCGCGGCGGGCATTTTCACCGGATGGCCTTCCAGCGCCAGTTCCAGATAGAGATTGGCGTCGCCGGGATTGTCGACCCGGAAACCGTCGTTTACTTCGGCAACGCTTACGCCTCGCGTCAGCGAGCCGGTGTGGGTCACCGTTTCCTCGTTTCCGCTCCCGCCCGTCCATTTGAGACCCCAGGGCGCGTCGTCGGACGCGGCCAGCAGCATCTGGCGGCCTGCCAGAAAGATTGCCAGTTGCTCCTGGGTGCTGTAATAGCGTTTGTCTCGCATTTCGGCGCTGATTTGGACAATGAGATTTTCCTTGCCCGGCGCCGCGATGTTGTGCCGCTCAAGCAGCATGTAGGCGAGCGCCGCGTCGCGCAGGGGGCTGCCGTAATCGCCCCACCAGCCGCCGCGATCCTCGCGCGCCTTGATCGTTCCTTCCGCCGCCGCCGTCTGCGCGCGTTTTTCGTCGCCCATGAGATGCAGCGCCAGCCCCAGGTGCACTAGCGCCAGGCCGGAATGCGCCTGCTCGCGCATATCGAAGAGTTCGCGCAGGGTGGAAAGCGGCGCCTTGGCTTCCCGCGCCAGCACGTAGGCGCCATAGGCCAGCACGCCGAAACGCCCGCTGCCGCCATAGCGATAATCGCGCCAGACGCTGCTTTCGTCGTAGACCATCTTGTTTTTGGGCAGCGTGGCGACGCCTTCCTGCAAGCCTTTCAGGAGAAAATCCATCGTCTGCCGCTGCATTCGCTCCGGCACGGCGAAGTTCTGCTCGCGGGCGTCCAGCAGGAAGTTGCCGATATAGGCCGACAGCCAGTATTCATAATTGCTCGCGTTGCCCCACAGGCTGAAGCCGCCATTGGGCGCCTGCATTGCCCCCAGACGGGACATGGCGTTTTCCAGCATCCGGGCGCGTTTTTCGCGGCTGAAAACTTCCAGATCGAGGGACTTGGCTTCTTCCGCGCCGATGAAGACATGCGGATAAGCGGAACTGGTCGTCTGCTCGGCGCAGCCGTAGGGATAACGCAAAAGCCCGCGCGCCGCGCCCCGAACGTCCAGCGGCGGCTTGCTGGAAATGGAAAGGCTGCCGCTTGCCGTCACGGGCATCAGGCCGCCCAGATCGGCGTCGCGGATATCCAGGCCCTCGCCGGGCGCCAGCACATGGTAGCGCAATATCCGCGCCCGGGGCGTCGCGGCCTGCACTTGCAGCGCGAATTCGCGCTGCAAACGGATATCGCCCTCCACCTTGAGCGTGATGGGCGCAAGACCGAAGGCGCCGCCCGCCTCCACCGGAAAACGCAATGTGACCTTTTGCTGATCCTTGAGGCTCAATTGGCGTTTGCCGTCAAGGATGTGCAAACCGCTCGCGCTGGCAAGCTCAAGGCGCACGTTCTGCGCCTTGCCGGAAAGATTGTGCAAATCCAGCGCCACGACGGCGCGGTCGCCGATGACAAGAAAACGCGGCGCGGAAATTTCCGCGACCAGCGGCGCGGCCACGCCGACTTCCGCCTCGGCGCTGCCGAAGCTGTCCGGACTGGCGACCACGGCCATCAGGCGCAGGCGGCCATTGAAATCCGGCAGGGGCAAGGTGATTTCCGCCTCGCCCTCGCCGTTCAGCGCCACCGGGCCGGAAAACAGGTCGACCAGGCGCACTTTCTTGTTGGGCAGGCCCTTGGGGTACGTCGCCTGCTGCTGCGCGTCGCCGCCGAATTTGAGCTTGCCTTTTTGCCCGGCCATTTTTTCGATCAGGCGGCCATAAACGTCATGCAAATCCGCGCCGTAGCGCAGCCTGCCGAAGAAGTGCTCGAAAGGATCGGGCGTGCGGAAACCGGTGATGTTCAAAATGCCCATATCCACGGCGGAAAGCGTTACCTGCGCCTTCTGTCCCTTGGCTTCCGGCGCCCTGATTTTTACCTTGAGCGGCGTTTCCGGCAGCGTTTTCCGCGGCGCTTCCAGCTGCACCGTGAATTTGCGCCCGCTTCGCTCCAGCGGCAGATGGATGAGACCCAGGGCGCGCGCGGGCGTTGCCTGCGCGACGCCGGAACCTTCAGGCCGCAACACCAGGACGGAAACATAAAGGTCATGCCGCAGCCATTCCTTATCCACCGGAATGTCGATATCCCTGCCTTCGGCGGGCATGGAAACGCGCCGCACCCACAGCGTCCGATCGCCTTCCACCGTAATCAGCGCCTCGCCGCCATGCGGCGGGACGACGCTCAGGCGGGCGACGCCTCCTTCCCGATAAGCGGGTTTGTCCAGCTTCAAATTCACCCGATCCGGGCGTATGCCCTGGCTTTCGTCATTTCGGGCGCTCCATCCCGCGTAAAAGCGGTATGCCAGGCGTTTGCCCGTTTCCGGGTCGTTGATTTCCAGCCGGTAGGCGCCGTATTTCACCGGCAGCGCCAGTTGTCCGCGCTCATCGGCGGTAAAGGAGAGCGTGTTGACGGCGACCAGTTCGTCCGTTTCCGTATAGCCGGAATGCCAGCCGCGCTGATCTTCAAAACGCCAGTAATAATGCCGGTTCTCCCGGAAAAGGCGCACCGGAAAAACGCCGCCGGAACGCTTGCCCGTCGCGTCGGTGCGCAGCACCTCGAAGCGGGCAAGCGAACCCTCGCGCGCGTATTCGCCGGTAAACAGGGGGCGAACGGCCAGCAGATCGGCGACAGGCCAATAACTGCGCTCCACGCTGCGAATGATCGGACGCCCGCCGGATTCCAGCAGGCTCAGGGTGACGCGCGCCAGAAAGGGGGATTGCCGCGTCGCGATTTTTTCCAGATTGATGTCGAAACTCGCTGTGCCTTCGTCACTCAACGCCTGCTCCGCCAATTCCTCGCGCAGATGGATGGCGTCTTCCCGCACGTCCCCGAATTCAAAGCCGGGAAATTTATCGGCCAGCGGATTCTTGTGCCGCGTAAGCTGCGCCACGCCCAACAAACGATTGCCGGAGGCGGGCGCGCCATAAAGGTAGGCGCCCTTCGCCTGCAAGCGAAAAGGACGCTTGGCGTCCAGCCAGGCGTTGCCGACTTCCATATCCAGCTTCATGCGCTCCGGCAGGAATTCCTCGACGCCGAAACGATACACCGCCGCGGGACGCTTGTCGGCAGGGTCGGCGCGCAATTCCAGATTCCAGAAGCCCGCGCTCGCGTCAACGGGAATTTCCAGCGTCCGCTGGTAATAGCCGGAAAAGGCGCTGTCGGGCTTCCAGGCGGCGGTGAACTGCGCCTTGCCGTCCGGCGACTTGAGCGTGGCCTGAATGGGCTGCGCGGCAATGGAACGGCCATCCGCGTCACGCGCCAGCACACTGATCTCGAATTGCTCGCCGGGACGATACAGATTGCGTCCCGACCAGGCGAACAGGCTCACCGCTTGGCCAGGAGTGCCGCCGATGTCGAACTCGGACAAATCCAGCGCCGGCTCCTTGAGCGCAATCAGGGAAACCTGCTTGTCCTGACGCGCCAGAATGACTCTCGCGCCTTCGGGACGCTCGGCGAAATGGGCGCGGCCATCGCCATCCGTCTTGCCCTGCAAGAGCACCTTGCCCTGATTGTCAAGCCAGGAAATTTCCACGCCGTCAATCGCCGCGCCCTTGTCCAGGGCGCTCACGTAAGCGTCGGCGCTCTTTTCGAACAGGCGCGCGTGCAGCCCCAGGTTGCTGGCGTAGAAATAGGTGACCTGCTGCTCGTAACGAAAGCGGTTGGGCTGGCTCATGATCGCGATGTAAATGCCGGGTTCCGCCAGTTCCCGGATGTCCTCCACCGGAATGAAGGTGACGTTGCGCTTGTTGGGGGTCTGCTCGGTCAGGAAGCGCCCGCTGTAGACGCTTTCCGTCAGTTTGTGAAAGCTGTCCAGTTCCCAGGTTTGCGCCACGCCCTTGAGACTGCGATTGCCATAGTAGTAGTTTTCCTCCTCCTCATTCTCATTCTCGTTCTCGTTGTCGAAGGACCTGCCGCCAATCACCCGGTTCAGAAAACGCGACATCTGCTCCGGCTTGACTCGCAGGAACTGGATGTCCACCTCCGGCACATTGACCGTCACCACGGGCAGGCCGCCATTTTGCCGCGTCGGCAGCACCATGCCCTGGCTCGCGAAATAGAAGGCGGGCGACACCGTCAGCGTCCGCAGGCTGTAGCGGGATTCGGCGGTGGTCTTCTGCCCGTTCTTGGCCGGAACGCCAGGCGCGACGCGCACCACGTAACGGGTTTCCGGCTTGACGTGCGGGAAAAACAACAAACGCGGATTCTCGCCCACCACCCACGCGCCCTTGACGAGCACGCCGCCGACGCTGTCGGTGTCGGCTTCGTCGGCGCTGGCGGCAATCGCCGCCGCGCCGCCGCGCCGCCGCTCGCCGTATTCATCCTCTTCCCCTTCCTCTTCCTCATCATTGTCATGCCGCGCGGGCATTTCGAACACCTGGATAAACTGGTCATAATCCTGCCGCGCGTCCAGCGCGCGCGTGAAAGTGAGCGCCAGCGCCGGAGAACCGTCCAGATCGCGGTTATTGAGATCCGCCAGCTCAATCGGTCCCGAATCCTGTTCCGCTTCCGCCGCCGCGAACTCCGCAGCGTCTTCCGGCGACGGCGCGTCCCGCAGGCCGCGCCCCAGCGAGATTCCCAGCGCCAGCATCAGGGCGACGCACAGCGCGATGAAAAACAAAATGTTCCTGTGTTGCCCCAGATTCAGATTCATGGTTGCGCCTCATAACTTGAAAACGGTGAAAACGGGACTCTCGCCTGCGCGCCAGTCCGGGAAAAATCAGTCTCGGAAGCGGTTCTTGCCTTTGGACGGCTATATCAATATGAAACGGTGATTATGCGCCGCCGCCTTGAGCGCCTCGCGCGCCATGGCAACGGGAAAGCTGATCAGACAGACATTCCATTGTCGCCTGTCCTGGGTGACCATCAGCGGCAGGCGCCATTCTTCCTCGCTCTCGCCGCCTTCCCGCACGAGAAAGCCTTCGGCCATGCTGATGCGCATCAGGTGTTGCGGCGCGTAGAGCCATTCGCGCAGGCTGACGAGCACCCGGTCGGCGCTCTTGTTGAAGGAGGCGCGCACCAGCGGCGGCGTCCGGCCTGACGCGGCGGCGCCTTCCGCGTGATGCGCCGTCACGCCCGCCGCCTGAAGCAGTTCGTGCTGCGCGCGCACCTGTTCCAGTTTCTTTTCGTAGTGCAGGTTCTCGTTGGCGAAACCTTGCAGGAGGCTGTCAAAGGCCGTTTCCTTCAGTATCTGGCGCACCTGGCTCGGACTGGGCGCCAGACTGCGCACCGTATGGTCGGTGAATATCTGTTCATTTTCCGGCGTCTTCTTGACGCGGGCGCCCAGCAGCGCGTAAAGACGCTGGCATTGGGCGTTTTCGTGCCGCGACAATTCAGTTTTCACCGCCAGGCTGCGCCCCAGGCAGATGGGAATATCTTCGGGGCTGGGAAAAATCCGGGACATGAGAAAGTGCGCGCTATCCAGCGCCACCGGCCCGGGCACGACATCCAGGCTTTGCTCGAAGTAGGCGCGCGCGATTTTGATGGCGGGCAGCAGGACTTCCTGATAATTGCTTTCCTCCGCAATCCGCATGTCGGTCATTTCCACCACGCGCGCCAGCAGATCATCCTGCCTCTGCTCCTTTGGCGGGATTTCCTGCTGTTGTTCGTCGTGCCCCAAGAGGCCCGTAATTTTTCCGATAAGGCTCATGTGCGCTCCCTGCATATTAATAAACGGCAAGATACGCATTCTTTTTCCCGCACCTTGTTCGTTGAAGCCGAGATTATAGAACAGCCGCCCCGCTGCGCGCCTGTCATTTGAAGCGCCTGGAAAAGTGACGCGACAACGGCGAATCCGGCGGCCAGTTGCGCAGGAATCGCCGACAATCGCGCCTGTGCGCGCGCTCGAAGGCCGATTCCAGGCGGTGCGCGCGCATGGCGTCCAGATCGATGAGCGCCCATTGCGCCGCCTCTTCCCGCCAGATGAGATTGTGACCTTTCATGTCGCCGTGGCTCAAGCGGGCGCGGGCAAGATCGGCGAAGAGCGTGTCGACGGCGGCGATTTCCGGCGCGCGCGCCGTCATGTTCTCCGCTTGCAGGCGTTGCAGGATATCCTCGCCCGGCAGGTATTCCGTCACCAGATAGGCCACGCCGGAAAACCAGAGCCAGCGGCGTTCGATGAGCGCCAGCGGCCTTGCCGTGGGAATGCCCAGCGCCAGCAGGCGATTGCCCTCGCGCCAGGCGCGCCAGGCGCGGCTCCTGCGCCAGCAGCGGCTCAGGCCGTGACGAAGATGCTTGATGTTATAACGCTTGACGATGAACTCGCGCCCCGATACTTCCACGCGCGCAACCGTGGCCGTGCCGCCGTCCTTGCGCAACTGCCCCGCGTCGATGAAGGCGTCCGGATCCGTCAGGAGCGGCGCGAGGATTTTTTCGCTGTCGCGGCGCGCCACGCAAAAACCGAAAGCGCCTTTTTTGCGGACGCAAAAATCGCTGCATTCGCGCACGATTTTTTTCAGCCAGGCGCGCAGACGCGCCTCTCTTTGCCGACGCACGGCCTGCCGCAAGGCGGCTATGCCCATTTCCGCGCCGGAAACGGGATTCTGGGCGCGATACGACGCCAGCGCCTCGGATAATCCTGCTTCCATGCGCACCGGCCATTGCGCGAAAAACATGCCCAGATTATCCAGCGCCCGATCGGGCGACAACGCCTGTCCCGGCATTTCCGCGCCGATGTCGCCGCCATCGACGAAATAGATGCGACCGTCCTGCGCCAGCAGATTGTCGGGATGCAGGTCATTCTGCCACAACCCGCGCTCATGCAGACGGGCAATGGCGCGCACGGCCTCATGGATTGCCTCCGCGCCTGGAGCGCGCGCGTTTTCCAGAAATTCAAACAGGAGCCAGCCGCCGCTGTCCGCCTCGCACTCTGCCGCCAGCAGCGTCGGCGTCGGCAAGCCCTGCGCCGCCAGCAGACGCGCGCCCTCCCGTTCCCGCGCAAACTGCCGCGCCGCTTTTTTCCCCACCAGCAACTTGGCCAATACCCGCCGCCGCCCGCCCGCCGCGTCTTGCCAGACGCCTTGCCCCACATAACGCCGCCCCGGCAGAACGCGCAACCACGCTTCCAGCCGCAGCGCGCCCGCCGGGGCGAGGGCGATTTCCAACGGCAACGCCACATCGCGCCCGCAACGGGCGAGATCGGCAAGGCGCAAAACAGGAATATCTGCGGGCATCGGCGGTCAGGAATCAGAAATCAGCAAAATCAGGCGGGCGCGCTCGACGAAGGACAAAACGATTCCTCGCCCCGTCTCTCGCGGGGAGGGGGAGGGCTGCCGGATTCTACCGCAATATCCCGTCATCCGATTAAGGAAGGCAAGCGTTCGGCGGGTTTTCTTCAGGCCGCCCTGTTTTTTGAAAATTGCAAAAACGCAAGTACGCATGGTATAAGAAGCGCCGGAAAGAAAATGCAATTCGCTTAATGGCGCCGCTGTTGAAGGCATGCGGCGCCAACAGGTTTACGCCATGCCCAGCTTGCCGTTCAGAGAAAAATTTTTTTCAGGTCTTGCCCTCGCGGGATTCCTGTGTTTTGTCGCGCCGCTGTCGGCGCAAGACGCCGCGCCCTTGCCGCTCTCGGTGCGTCAGGCGCTGGCGGCGGCGCGGATACCGGAGGATGCGGTCTCCATCGTGGTGCAGGCCGTCGATCAGAAAACGCCGCGCATCAGCCATAACGCGCAGCTTTCCATGAATCCGGCTTCCGTGATGAAGCTCGTCACGACCTATGTCGCGCTGGGGATGCTGGGTCCGTCGGCAAGCTGGCAAACCGGATTTTGGAGCGAGGTCGACGCGGATGAAAACGAGCGCCTGCCGGGGAATCTGTATCTGAAAGGCAGCGGCGATCCCAGGCTTTCCCTGGAACAGTTCTGGATGCTGCTGCGCCAGTTGCGCGCGCGCGGCGTGCGCCACATCGACGGCGATCTGGTGCTTGACCGCTCGCACTTCACCCTGCCGCCGCATAATCCCGCCGCTTTTGACCAGCGTCCCCTGCGCGCCTACAACGTCGGGCCGGACGCGCTGCTCGTCGACGCCAACGCCCTGCGTTTCATCGTGCGCCCGGAAGGCGAGCAGGTGCGTTTTTTTCGCATTACCCCGAACGACAATCTGGAAGTCGTCACGCAACTCGTTCTCGGCAAGGGCGGCTGCAATGGCTGGCGCGAGCGCCTGAATTTCGTCTGGCGGGAAAACCGGCTGGAAATCAGCGGCAACTACCCGAAAAGCTGCGACGAACAGAATCTGCTGCTGGCGCCGCTATCGCCGGAAGCCCACGTGCGGGGTCTGTTCCGCGCCCTCTGGCGGGAAATGGGCGGAACCTTGCGCGGCAGGGTGCGGACAGGCCGCGTTCCCGCCGAAGCGCGGCAACTGGCGACGCAGAATTCGCCGCCGCTTGCGGAAATCGTCCGCGACATCAATAAATGGAGCAACAACGTCATGGCGCGCCAGCTTTTGCTCGCGCTGGGCAAGAGAGAAAACACGCCGGAATCCGCCGTGCAGCAGGCGCAAGACTGGCTGCGCGCGCAAGGGCTTTTCTTTCCTGAACTGACGCTGGAAAACGGCTCCGGCCTTTCGCGTCAGGAACGCGTCAGCGCCCAAAGCCTCAACCGTATGCTGATCCACGCCTGGCAAAGCGCGGTCATGCCGGAATTCATCGCCTCGCTGCCCATTTCCGCCATTGACGGCACCATGCAAAAACGCCTGCGCAATACGATCGCCGCTGGCCGCGCCCACATCAAAACCGGTTCATTGAGCGGCGTGAAAACCGCCGCGGGCTACGTGCAGGACATCCACGGCAAACGCCACGCCGTCACCATCCTGATCAACCACGCCAACGCCGCCCAGGGCGAAAAAGCCGCGGACGCCCTGCTGCTCTGGGTGGTGGGGGCGGAGGACTGAAGACTGAGGACTGAGGACAGATGACCGCGAATTTCGCGTCGCGTTGTTTCGCTGCGGCGTTTTTTTCGGCGCCGGATCCCTTGGTTCCTGATTTCTGGTATATACTGCCGCCCCGCGACGGCGCCTCGTTCGAGGCTGAAATGGGAACCCGGTCGGGGGAATTCATCTTCCCCTTCATTCCGGGGCTGCCCCCGCAACTGTAG
>JAITJU010000023.1 GCA_031278735.1 Zoogloeaceae bacterium | reverse complement strand
CGTTTGTTGCATCGTCCGGCAAGCGGGCGGGAACGGCGGGTTTGCGCGGCGGCGGGCGGGGTGTTGCGGTTGTTGGCGTTGTGGGTGTGCGTGCAGGAATGGCGCGGCACTTTCGGCTCGGTGTTGTGGTTCGGCTGGCTGACGGTGGCGGCGCTGGCGCTGATTTTTGCGCTGGCCTTGGGCGTTCGACAGGAGGCGGCGCACAAGGGACATCACCGGCACGGCAGGCGGCTTCACCAGGACGCGGCAGAGGACGCGGCGGGCGCGGCGCGGGTTGCCGGGGAGGATGCGGGCAAGGTGGAAGGCGGGTGTTCCGCCGCCTGCCGTGCCTGCGCGGTTTGCCGTTCTTCCCGTTTTCGGCAGGCGAAGCGTGGCGCGGTTTGGGGGGCGTTCATCCTCTTGCCGTGCCTGTTCCTGCTTTCCGGCTGGCGGGGGGAACCCTGGCCGGTGTTGCGCGAGGACGCGGTGGCGGGCAAGGTCGGCCCTTGGGATTTCACGATTGCCGAGGTGGAAACCGGCGCGCCCAAGATTGGCGGCAGCGGCGCGGTGATGAAGGCGTTTGCATTGCGTTTTGCCGAGGCCGCGCAGCCGGACATCCGCGCGGCTTATCTGCAAGCGCGTGAGCCTCGTTCGTTGAAGGCGTCGGGCATCGCTTTCGCGGGGAATCACCTGCGCACGGCCAATATCCTCATCCCGCCCGCCTTCCAACCCGAAGAGCAAATCTGGCTCACGGTGGAAGGCAGGAACGGGGAAGTCCACCAAACCGCATTGGACGTGGCCCGCGTCTCGCCTTCCCTTGCCCGCTTTCTTGCCAAGGAAGAATCCGCGCAGAAGAGCGATGAGGGCTGGGATGCCACCCTGATTTGCTAGCATGAGGCGGCGGAAGTGCGCTGCCAAGGCGCGAGCTTCGGCAGCGGGGAGACCCGTTTCATGGATGGCACGGCGATTGAAGTGAGCCGCGACGATGGCGAGGTTCTGCTTTCCGGGCGCTTGAACCGCAAGGGCCAAATCCGCTTCCCGCGTCCCGAAGGGGATTTTTACGTGCTGCTCGAAGAAGGGCCGGGGAAGACGGTGGAAGTCAATGGGCGGGATGTGGAAGCGGCAAGCATAGCGCCAAGGACAGCGGTGGAAACGGTGCCGGAGAAATGATGAACCCTGTTTTAGACGCAACGGCGGCGCGCATGGAGATGAGGCATGACGAATTCGAGTGAGACTGCCGAACAAGCCGCAGCGCTTGGCACAGCTTCCGCTGACGAAGCCCAATATTCCGCAACCCCCGCCATCCTTTTCATCCTTTACCCGGAACGAAGCGCGTTCAACGCGAGTTTTACGCTCGCGCGCCGACTGAAGGAACGCGGCTACCGGATTCTGTACGGCGGTCTGGAGGAATTCCGGGATCATGTCATCGCGCAGGGATTCCACTATGAACTGCTTGAACCCCTCTCCCCGGAAAACCCCGCCGACCCGCCCCCGCGCGGAATCCGCCGCTGGTTGCACTATCGCCGTTTGATCCGTCAGGGCCGCGAGGTGTCGGAGGAACTCATGGCGCGTTGCGAGGATTACCTGAAAGCAACGCGCCCGACGCTGGTCTTGCTCGATCCGATCATCTGGTCGTATGCCTTGCCGCCCCTGAGATGCGGCGTTCCCATCATCAGTTTCAGCACTTCCCTGGCCTCCGCTTTCAACACGACGGTTCCCCCGGTGTTCTGCGATCTTCCGCCAAGCCACTCGAAGGGATGGAAAGCCGCGCTTCGCCACGGCATTGCCTGGAGCAAATTCATCGTCCCGATGTGGTGGCAACTTCACTTCCTGGAACCGCTCCATTCGCTGCGCATGTTCCTGCCGCCCCGTTCCATGATCGCAAGAATCCGGCGAAACGGAGGACGGATACGCTGGAGCGAATACGGCCCACGGCTCGACGTGCCGGAACTCGTGGTGTCGCCAAGGGAATTCGATTTTCCCCAGGCCGCGCTGGGTTCGAGGCGGATTTACGTGGGCAGTTGCGTGGAGGTTTCGCGCAGCGATGGTGCCTTCGACTGGTCGTGGCGGGAGGCCGACAAGCCGCTGCTCTACTGCTCCCTGGGAACGTACAGCCACGTGTACCCACATGCCCGGCGTCTGTTCGAGGCCGTCATCGCGGCATTGCAGCGGCGGGAAGACATGCAGGCCATCGTGCAGGTCGGTTCCTGCGCGGAAACCGACGCCTTCGGTGCGCTCCCCGCCCGCATCCGGGTGGTCAAGCACGCGCCGCAAATCGAAGTCCTCGCCCGCGCAAATGTATTCATCACGCATGGCGGCCTAGGGTCGGTGCGCGAGGCGATTTATTGCGGGGTGCCCATGCTGGTTTTCCCCTGCTGGAATGACCAGCCGGGGAACGCCGCGCGGATCGTTCATCATGGTCTCGGCCTGGGCGGAGACATCGCCACCGTCGATATGTCCGCCATCCTGCGGCTTCTGGGCAAGATCGCTGATCCAGGATTCATGAACAATATCCGCGCAATGCAGGCTGTGTTCCGCGCGCAGGAAAACTGCCAGGCGGGGGTGGATTACATCGAAGAACGGCTGAGGGCGGCGTAATGAATGATCCCGGAACCGCGCGGAATAAACCCGCCATTTTCTTCATGCTCTGCCCGGAGCGCAGCGCGTTCAACGCTTCCTTCACCCTGGCGCAGCGCCTGAAAGACAGGGGATACGAAATAAGCTATCTGGGGACGCCGGATTTTGAGGCGTATGTGACCGCGCAGGGGTTTGGCTACCATGCGTTCAGCCTGGCGTCAGATGCCCATGCCGCGCCTCTTAGCGAATCGTGGCCGATATTCCTGCGGCGCTGGTATGCCCGCCGCCGCGCGTTCCTTCACTACGAAAAGGCTCTTCAGCAAATCGTCGAGCGCGCCCAACAAATCGTCCGGGAAACAAAACCCGTGCTGATGCTGGTCGACCCGCTGGTGTCCTGGCAATCGGTATTGCCCTATCGGTGCGGGGTGCCCATGATCGGCGTCAACGCGACGATGGCCTCAACGTTCGATGTCCACATCCCTCCGGCCTTCAGTGAATTATTGCCCGCCCCGGAAAGCCTGTCCGCGAGGGCGCGCAACTTGCGGGCATGGGGAAGAATCCTGTTCCGTGGATGGTATCAACGCTTTGCAAGCGAGAAGATCATTCCGTTGACTCTGGGACTGATGCCGCGCCGCAGTCCGGTCCGTGCCGTCAAACAGCGTGGCGCCAGGGTGCTGTGGAGCGAATATGGCCCCTGGATCGACCTGCCCGAACTCGTCCTGTCCGTCCGACAACTGGATTTCCCGCGTTCGGTGGAAGTGCGCAACCGCGTCTACGTGGGAAGTTGCGTCCACTTGCCGCGCGTTGACGGCCAATTCGATTGGACGGGTTTCGATGCCGATATGCCCCTCGTGTATTGTTCGCTGGGCACCTACAGCCGCGCCTATCCCTACGCCAAACGTCTGTTCGAGGCGGTCATCGAGGCGCTGAAACGCAAGGATGGCCTGCAAGGCATTGTCCAGATCGGCGATGTCGGGATCGATGTCCCCGGTAATCTGCCGGAACGCATCCGGGTGGTGGAGCGTGTGCCGCAACTCGAAATCCTGCAACGCGCGCGCGTGTTCGTGACGCATGGCGGCGCGAGTTCGATCCGGGAGAGCCTCTATTTCGGCGTCCCAACGGTCGTGCTGCCGGGCTGGCTGGATCAGTTCGGCAACGCCGCCCGCGTCGTCTATCACGGTCTGGGTCTGCGCGCCGACATGGCGACAATCACGGCGGGGCGGATGTCGGCACTGCTGGACGACAGTATGGATGAGCGTTTTCTACGCGCCAACGCGCGGATGCAACAACATTTCCGGGAACAGGCGTCGTGCCAGGCAGGGGTCGATTTCATCGAATCCTTTCTTCAGAGCCGGGGCGCGCCGCATGAGGCGTTGCCTGTCGCAATGCCGGTAACGGCAAGGGAGGCATAGATGCTGCGCCATCTGCTCAGGAAATTCTACGTAACCCTCATCCTATCCGCCGTCGTGAGTGTGCTCTCCGGCATGTGCGGGATGCTGGTTATCACTCAGGTCAACGAAGCCTTGACGATGGAAGCCGCCGAGCGGGCGCGGGCAGTCTGGGTTTTCGCGGCAACCGCCGTGACCGCCGTGCTGGGCGGGCTGGTTTCCTCCATCCTCCTGGAACGGATGAGCCTGCGGGTCATGGCGGAACTGCGCCTCTATATCAGCGAGCGCATCCTG
>JAITJU010000291.1 GCA_031278735.1 Zoogloeaceae bacterium | reverse complement strand
CCTTGTCGCCCTTCTTGAAGTTCTGGTTGAATTCTTCCCAGGGGTTGGGCTGGCACTGCTTCATGCCCAGGGAGATGCGGCGGCGCTCCTCGTCGATTTCGAGAATCATGACTTCCACTTCATCACCCAGCTGCACCACCTTGGAAGGATGCACGTTCTTGTTCGTCCAGTCCATTTCGGAGACGTGCACCAGACCTTCGATGCCCTGCTCGATCTCCACGAACGCGCCGTAGTCGGTCAGATTCGTCACCTTGCCGAACATGCGGGTCGTCGCCGGATAACGGCGGGCGATGCCCACCCACGGATCCTCGCCCAATTGCTTCAGTCCCAGGGAGACGCGATTCTTGTCGGCGTCGAACTTCAGCACCTTGGCTTCCAGCTCATCGCCCACGGAAAGCACTTCGCTCGGATGGCGCACACGCCGCCAGGCAAGGTCAGTGATGTGCAGAAGACCATCAATGCCGCCCAAATCGACGAATGCGCCATACTCCGTGATGTTCTTGACGATGCCGCGCACGGAAGCGCCTTCTTTCAGGTTTTCCAGGAGCTTGTCGCGTTCCTCGCCAACGCTGGCTTCCAGCACGGCGCGGCGGGAAACCACGACGTTGTTGCGCTTCCTGTCGAGCTTGATGACCTTGAATTCCAGGGTTTTGCCCTCGTAGGGCGAGGTGTCCTTGATCGGGCGCATATCCACCAGCGATCCAGGCAGGAAGGCGCGCACGCCGCTGGTCATGACGGTGAGACCGCCCTTCACCTTGCCCGTGATGGTGCCGGAAACCAGGGAACCGTCGTTCAGGGCGTGTTCGAGCAAATTCCACGAGGCGATGCGCTTGGCGCGTTCGCGGGAGAGACGGGTTTCACCATAGCCGTCTTCCAGCATTTCGATGGCGACCTGGACGAAATCGCCGGGATGGGCTTCCAGTTCGCCCTGATCGCTCAAAAATTCCTCGACGGGGATATAAGACTCGGATTTCAGACCGGCGTTGACCACGACAAAATTCTGATCGACGCGCACCACCTCTGCGGTGATGACTTCGCCTTGACGCATTTCCTGGCGCGCCAGGCTTTCTTCGAAAAGTTGGGCAAAAGATTCCATGAGGGTTGTTAAATCGTTTCTTGCTGCCGCGCAGCGGTTAGGTTAATCGAACGCTGCGCGCCTCCCCGGCCATTCTGTCCGGTTCCGGGGTTTCGCCAGCACCCTGCTTCCGGAAAATCCGGAAAGGAGCGGATAGTAACAGAAAAAAAGTTTACATATCAAGCGTTTGCGACGCGGGAATCCAGCGGATGAAACAACGGGCGCCCGATCTGATCCCTGCTCTGGCCGTTATATGCCGCTTCGGATGCGCTTGTGCGGCGCTTTGGCGTCACGCGCCAGGAGATTCCCCGCCAATCAGCGCGGCAAGCGCGGCAGCGGAACCGCAGGCCAGCGTCCAGCCCAGGGTGCCGTGCCCGGTATTGAGCCACAGGCCAGGCAGTTTGCTCTGTCCAATCAGGGGAACATTGGAAGGAGTGGCAGGCCGCAGACCGCACCAGAATTGCGGATCGCCGGAAAACCGCATTCGCGGAAACAGTTCTTCCGCGCGCGCAAGCAAGGCGCGGCAGCGGGCAGGATTGAGCGCGAGGTCATAACCATTGAATTCCGCCGTTCCGGCAACGCGCAGGCGATTGCCGAGACGGGAAAAAACCAGCTTGTGATCATCGTCGGTAATGCTGACGCTGGGCGCGAGCGCATCGGGCGCGAGATTCAGCGTGGCGGAATACCCCTTGGCGGGATACACCGGCAAATGAATGCCGTAGGGCCGCAGAAAAGGGGCGGAATAGCTGCCCATCGCCAGCACGACAGCATCCGCCCGCAAACGCCGGCCATCTTGCAAGGTGACGCCTTCCACCCGCTTGCCGCGTGAAAAATCCAGTTGGGCGACGAACGCGCCGAAGTGGAATTCAACGCCCGCGGCGGCGGCGCGGGCGGCCAGCGCCTGCGTAAAACGACAGGCGTCGCCGGATTCGTCGGCGGGCGTGTAGTCGCCGCCGACCAGACGCGCGCGAATGGGCGCGAGCGCCGGCTCGATGTCGACGCAGGTCTGCGCGTCCACAGGGTCGCGCGCCAGACCGTAATCCCGCATCAGGCGAGCGGCGCGGACGGCATGCACGAAGGATTGACGGTCGGTGTAAAGATGCAGGATGCCTTTTTGCAGTCCGTCGTACGCCAGGTTGAAATCCGCGCCGTCAGCGGCGCTCAATTGCTGGCGCAGGATTTGCATCTGCTTTCGGCTTTCCAGCGCCAGCCGGACAATGGCGCGGGTATTGGCGTGCGCCCGCGCGGGCAGGCAATTGCCAAGGAAAGCGAATCCCCATTGCAGGAGCGGCAGGTCGCGCGGACGCAGACGAAAAAGCAGCGGCGCGTCCTCCCGTCCCAGCCAGGCCAGCATCTGCGTCAGGACATGGGGATTGGCCCAGGGTTCGGCGTGGGAGACGGAAATCTGCCCGCCGTTGGCGCGGCTGGTTTCCTCCGCGACGTCGCCGCGGCGCTCGACGACCGTCACCTCATGCCCGGCCTGACGCAAATACCAGGCGCTGGCGACGCCAATGACCCCCGCGCCCAATACGAGAATTTTCATGCGGCGCGATCCTTCATTTTCCGCCGACGGCCTCATTCGCCATGCGCCGTCACGCGATGAACCCTCATCACCTGCGGAATGCGGCGCAGGTTCCTCATGACCTGCGCGAGATGGGCGCGCGAACTGACCTGAAGAATGAAATTGAGAAGGGAGCAGTGTTTTTCGGCGTCCCCCTCCATGGTGAGATTCTCGATATTGGAGCCGGATTGCGAAATGGCGGCGGCAACCAGCGCGAGCATGCCGCGCGCGTTCTCGACTTCCAGTATGATGCGTACATCATAAAGACGCCCCGGATCGGGTTCCCATTCCACGTCTATCCACTTGTTGGGTTCGTGCGAGCGCGATTTGCGAATGACGGGACAATCGTGGGCATGGATAATCAATCCCTGCCCTTTCTTGATGGAACCGATGATGGGATCGCCCGGAATGGGCTGGCAGCACTTGGCAAGCTGGATGGCCATGCCTTCCGCGCCGCGCACCGTCAGCGTTCCGACGCGCGAGGCGGTAAAGGCCGTGTCGTCGGCAAGCAGACGGCTGGCGACGACTTCCGCCAGCCGCTTGCCCAGGCCGATGTCGGTGAACACTTCCCTGGCGCTGTGATTGCCGCCCGCCTTGATGACGTGCTCCCAGGCGGCGGCGGGAACTTTTCCCGGGGAAACGCCGCGATGGAGAAGCTCCTGATTGAGCAAACGCTCGCCCAACGCGGCGGACTCCTCGTTATGCACTGTGCGCAGAAAATGCCGGATGCGGCTTCTGGCGCGCCCCGTCCTGACATAGCCCAGCCAGACGGGATTGGGATGCGCATGAGCGGCGGTGATGATTTCCACCAGATCGCCGTTCTTCAGTTCCGTGCGCAAGGGGACGGATTCATGATTGATGCGCGCGGCAATGCAGCAATTGCCGACATCAGTGTGAATGGCATACGCCAGATCCACCGGCGTGGCACCGTGCGGCAGATTGATGATGTGCCCCTTGGGCGTGAAGACGTAAACCTCGTCCGGGAACAGATCGATTTTGACGTTCTCGAAGAATTCGGAAGAATCCCCGCTTTGCATTTCCAGCAGGGAGTGCAGCCATTTATGGGTGCGGATATGCAGGTCGGCGCCGCTGCGCCCGGCATCCTTGTAAAGCCAGTGCGCCGCCACGCCCTCGCGCGCGACGTGGTGCATTTCCCCGGTGCGAATCTGGACTTCCAGCGGCGCGCCGGTCGGGCCTATCAGCGTGGTGTGCAGGGATTGATAGCCATTGGCCTTGGGAATGGCGATGTAATCCTTGACCTTGCCGGGCACGGGTTTGTAAAGCGTGTGCAGCGCGCCCAGCGCCAGATAGCAGGAGGGAATGTCGGGCAGAATGACGCGAAAGCCGTAAATATCCTGAATGTGGGCGAAACGGCGATGCTTGTGCGTCATCTTGCTGTACAGGGAATACAGGCTCTTTTCGCGCCCGAACACCTGCGCGCACTGAATGCCGACTTCCGCGATTTTATGCCGGATGCTGCTCTGGATGCGGCTGATGAGTTCCTTGTTGTCGCCCTGAAACGCCGCCACGGCGCGCGCCAATACCCTGGCGCGCAACGGATGCAACAGACAAAAGGAAGTATCCTGCAAATCCCGGAACATCTTGTTCAGTCCCAGGCGATTGGCGATCGGCGCGTAGATTTCCAGGGTCTCCAGCGCGATGCGCTGGCGCTTGTCGGCGCGAATGGCGGACATGGTGTGCAGATTGTGATGCCGATCCGCCAGCTTGATCAGCACCACGCGCAGGTCGCGCGCCATTGCCAACATCATTTTGCGGAAATTCTCCGCCTGCGCTTCCTGGTAGGAAGAAAACTCGATTTTGTCGAGCTTGGAAAGACCATCGACCAGTTCGGCAATGGCCGGATTGAAACGCTCGGCCAGCTCCGACTTGGCGATGCCCGCATCTTCCAGCACGTCATGCAGCAAAGCGGCGCAAATGGCGTCGGCATCCATGCGCCAACCGGCGACGACGCTGGCGACAGCCAGCGGATGCGTAATGTAGGGTTCGCCGGAAAGCCGCGTCTGATCGACGTGCGCGCGGCAGGCGTAGTCCAATGCCGTCTTGATGCGCTCTACGTCGTTGACGTCGAGATAATCCAGACAGGCAATGAAACTTCGGTAAGCCGGATCATCAAGAGAGGCGGCGGCAGGCGGCGCGGAAGAACAGGCGTCGGCGTCGGCGGCGTCATTCGGGTCGCCGACGGTGCCGGTCGCCGCAATGTTCTCAACCGCGGAGACGGGGGCGGGCGGCGGCAGGGAAAGGGAAACCTCGTCGCGCATGATGGCTTGCCATTCCCCTCGCCCAGCACACAGATCAGGCTTGCCCGCGGTTCAACACTTCCTTTCCGACCTTTGCGGCGGCGATCTCGCGCAGGGCGATGACCGTCGGCTTGTCCTTTTCGTCCGCCACCATCGGCGTTGCGCCGGAGAGCAGCTGCCGCGCCCGGTGGGCTGCGGAAAGCGACATTTCAAAGCGGTTGGGAATGTGTTTCAGACAATCTTCAACAGTAATGCGAGCCATGATGCCGTTCTCAAAAAAATGAAGTCAAAAGTATGCAAAGTATTCCGGGTGACGCTGGCGCTGACAGGAAAGCGTCAGTCGCGCCGCCTCGACGACGCTTGCAAGCTGGGCGTATGCCGTGTCCAGATCGGCGTTCATGATAACATAGCCAAAGTCGTCCACATGCCGGATTTCCTCCCGCGCCGCCAGAAGCCGCCGTTCGATGACTTCCGCATCGTCCGTGCCGCGCCCGCGCAAACGCGCCGCCAGGACTTCCATCGAGGGCGGCAGGATGAAAATGCTGATGGCGTCCGGAAAGATCGCGCGCGCCTGCGCCGCGCCCTGCCAGTCGATTTCCAGCAGCACGTCCCGCCCCGCCGCCTGCTCGGCGGCTATCCAGCCGCGGGAAGTGCCGTAGCAATTGCCGTGCACCCTCGCCCATTCGAGAAAATCCCCGGCTTCCCGCAAGGCGTCAAAGCGCGCCGCGTCCATGAAACGATAGTCGCGCCCATCCACTTCGCCGGGACGCGGCGGACGGGTAGTGCAGGAAACGGAAAGGACACGATTGGGCGCCCGATCGACGAGACGGCGCACCAGCGTACTCTTGCCCGCGCCGGAAGGCGCGGCGACGATGAACAGAAGATTGGACATGCGCTCGCCGCCGCGTTCGTTTATTGCGCGACGGCAGGCGCGGAAGTGGCGGAATTGGCAATGCTGTTCTCAATGCGGCGGATTTCCGCGTCGCTTTCTATCACCAGCGCATTGACCACTTTCATCACGCTTTTGGTCGTGCGCGCAATCTGCACGGCCGCTTCCGCCTCGCGCGCATTGACGATGCCCAGCAGAAAAACCGTGCCCGCCTCCGTGACCACCTTCACATGACTGGCGGTAAACTGGTCGGCGTCGATGAAACGCGCCTTGACCTTGGAAGTAATGAATGCGTCATTGCTGCGCGAAGCCAGGCTGCTGTTGCCCGCAATGACAATTTCATTCAGAACGCCCAACACGTTCTCGATGCGCGCCACTTCAGCGGCAATCTGCGCCTTGACCGTTTCGTCGGGCACCTCGCCGGTGAGCAGCACGCGGCGGTTGTAGCTGGTGAAATTGACGTGGCTGACGCGCTTGAGCGCATCGGGAAGCCGGACGGCGGCCTTCAACTCGATGGCGGTGTCGTCGGTCTGAACGCCAATGGAACGGCGATCCACCACCGCCATGACGCCAGTGGTCGCGCCAAACAGCGCCACACCGAAACAGCCTTGCAGGGCAGGCAGCGTAAACAGCAGGAGCAGGCAGACAAGAACAGGACGGATGAGGCGGTTCATTTTTCAACTCCCGATGGGTAAAAGACTGTCGATCCCGTCGCACAGACAATGGATCAGCAACAGGTGGGTTTCCTGAATACGCGCGGTACGCCGGTCGGGAACAGCAAGCAGGATATCCGTTTCCTGCAGCAACGCCCGCATCTGTCCGCCCTCCGAGCCGGTCAGGGCAATGACTCGTATTCCTCGCTCATGCGCGGCATGAATGGCTGCAATCACATTGCCGGAATTGCCGGATGTGGATATCGCCAGCAGAACATCACCGGCGCGCCCCAGAGCGCGCAACTGGCGGGAGAAAATCTGCTCGAAGCCATAATCATTGCCGACGGCGGTAAGAATGGAAGTGTCGGTCGTGAGCGCGACAGCGGCAAGCTCCCGGCGCTCCGTCTCAAAACGCCCGACCAGTTCAGCGGCAAAATGCTGCGCGTCGGCGGCGGAACCGCCATTGCCGCAGGCAAAAACACGTCCGCCCTCCAACAGGGCGCGGCTCATGCTTTCGCAGGCGTTGGCAAGCGACCGCGCCAGAAGCTCCAGCGATTTCTGCTTGACGCGGACGCTATCCGCAAAATGCTGACCAATCCGATTGATTAAATCCATCCTGAAGCAAATTCAAAAGCGTGAAGAGACGATTCTAGCATCACAGCTCCAGCCATACCTCAAATTCCAGACGCAGCCAGGGATCTTCGGCCTCTGGATGCAGACGTGATACCCTGGCGCGAAGATTCCGGCCTCGATCCAGCGCGGCGGCCACGGCGCGGTTTTCCCGGCGCGGCACATAACCCAGCTTCTGTCCCCGCCATTCCACGCGAATGGCCTTGGCGTCGTAGGGGTTATCCGGTTCACGAACAAGCGTCAGCGCGTCGCCCACGCGCATGTCGCCATGCAGATGGGCAAGCGCGTGAAACTGGCTGCCCGCCAGCGGCGAAGACTGCACCAACAGGCGGATACCCCCCATCGCCCGCTCCTCGCCCGCCAGCGGATTGGCATACAGGAGCAATGACAGGACGAGGATTTCAGTCATCCGCCGTAAAGGCATGGCGTATCCATTCAAGGTTATTGACGTCAAGTTTGTCGAACAGCACACAATCGAAGCGGCAGTTGCCCTGTCGCGGGCGGCGCAACAGCCAGTGCCGCGCCGCCAGCAGCAAACGGCGGCGCTTCCGGGCGTCGATGCTGCCAATGGCGCCGCCAAACGCCTGCGAGCGGCGCAGACGCACTTCCACGAAAACCGTAATCGCGCCCTCGCGGGCAATGAGATCGATTTCACCGCCGCGCACGCGAAAATTGCGCGCAACGATGGCAAGACCGCGCGCGCGCAGATAATTTGCCGCCAGCGTCTCCGCGCGCATACCATCCGAACTTGCCGGATCGCGCCGCGTTTTTTTCAGAAGGCCGGTCAGCCAGTTTTTCACACTCATCCCGCCATTGCCATGACCATAGAATACGCGCCATTGTATGTCGTTCCCACGCCGCTTGGGAATCTTGCCGACCTCAGCGAGCGCGCCCGCGCCGTTCTTTCCGCGGTGGCCTGGGTCGCGGCGGAGGATACGCGCCATTCCGCGCCGCTGCTAAGGCGCATCGGCGCAAAAGCGCGCCTTCTGGCGGCACACGCGCACAACGAAAACGCCGCCGCCGAACGGGTGCTGGCGCTGCTGGCAAGCGGCGAATCCGTGGCGCTGATTTCGGATGCCGGAACGCCCGGCATTTCCGACCCCGGCGCGCGCATCGTCGCGCGCGCCCACGCCGCGGGCGCGCGCGTGATTCCCCTGCCCGGCCCTTGCGCCGCGATTACCGCGCTGTCCGCCGCCGGGTTTTCCGAGGCGCATTGGCTGTTTTTCGGATTCCTGCCCGCCAAAAGCGGACAACGGCAAGCGGCATTGCAGACGGTGGCCACCCTGCCTTACGCGCTGGTATTTTACGAGGCGCCGCACCGCGTCCTGGAAAGCGTCGCGGACATGGCCGCCATACTGGGGGCGGAACGCGCGCTATTGATCGCCCGCGAAATCAGCAAAACATTTGAAACGCTCCATCGCCTGCCCCTGAACAAAGCCGTCGACTGGCTGCGCGCCGACCCGATGCGGCAAAAAGGCGAATTCACGCTCATCGTATCCGGCGCGACAGCAAAAGAAAACGCGCCGGAAACAGCCGAGCGCCTCCTGCGCCTTTTCCTCGCCGAAGACCTGCCCATCAAACAAGCCAGCAAACTGGCGGCGACCCTGAGCGGTCGCAACAAAAACGAACTTTATGCCCGCGCGCTGACCATCAGAGGACAAAGTACCGAAAACTGAGGAGCGTTATTCTGGGGCGGAGGGACGCATGAAGAACCCCGAAACCGGTAACATTCCTAAAAACGAATGGGGGCGTCAGGCCAAGCGTATTTACAGGGTCAGCAAACGAAAGGGTTCCATTGGCGTTCTTCGCCCAGTGTCGACATGGGGCCGTGGCCAGGAACGAAGCGGATATTGTCGCCCAGGGGGAAAAGTTTTTGCTGGATGGAGGCGATAAGATCGGCGTGGTTGCCCTGGGGAAAATCCGTGCGGCCAATGGAACCCTGGAACAGCACGTCGCCGACCAGCAGCAACGCTTCGGCCCGGCAGTAAAAGACGACATGGCCGGGCGTGTGGCCTGGGCAATGCAGCACTTCCAGCGTTTCCTCGCCGAAGGAAACCGTGTCGCCCTCCTGCAACCAACGATCGGGCGTGAAGCTTTCTCCTTCCATGCCGTAGGCGCGGCCAAGACCGGGAATGCCGTCGATCCAGAAACGATCCGCCACATGCGGGCCGAAGATGGGAATCGCGCAATGCCGCGCCAGTTCCGCCGCGCCGCCCGCGTGATCGAAATGCCCGTGGGTTATCAGGATGGCGGCGGGATCAAGCGAGTCCTCCTTCAGCGCCGCCAGAATGCGTCCGACATCACCGCCGGGATCCAGCACAGCGGTCTGGCGGGTCTTTTCGCACCACAAAAGGGTGCAATTCTGCTCAAGCGGCGTGACGGGCACGATTCGGTAGCGCATGATGAAACCTCGCGGGCAATCCAGGAAGACTGGCATTATGACAAGGCGCGCTTGCTTTTCAAGTATTTTGTCTTTAAAACACCGGCAGACGCGTATTTTTGAATAGCGGAGGAAAGCAAATGATAGAAGCGCCTATGGCGGATGCGGACGCCTGGGTCCGTCATTTCAGCGCGCAGAAACTGCCGGTGCTGCGCCATACCCGGCAACAGCTGTCCGAAGCCGCCGCGCGCATGGACGAGGCGCCGGGGCGGGAAATCACCCGCATCGCCCTGCGCGATCCCTTGCTGGCGGCGCAGGTGCTGCGTTGCATCCAGCCGATGGCCGGACGACGGCTGCATCATGAGGTGGCCAGCATGACCGGTTCCATCATGATGTTGGGCGTGGGGCCGTTTTTCCGTTATTTCCTGGATTTGCCCACGCTCGAAGATCAGCTGAAAGCCGCGCCGCAAGCCTTGCTGGGCGCGGTGCAGGTTATCCGGCGGGCGCAACGGGCGGCGCATTACGCGCACGAATGGGCGCTCTGGCGCAAGGACATCAACGTGGAGGAAGTCGCGCTGGCGGCGTTGTTGCACGATCTGACGGAAATCCTGCTCTACGCCTTTGCCCCGAAGTTGGCGCTCGCGCTGCGCGACAGACAGCAGGCCGAGCCGACGCCGCGCGGCGTCGACGCGCAGGAAGACGTGCTCGGCCTGCGCATCCTTGCCATTCAGGACGCGCTGTACCGCGCCTGGAACATGCCCGCGTTTTTACGCGCCCTGATTGACGAGGAACAGGCCGATCGGCCCAGGGTGAAAAATGTCATGCTCGCCGTCGCGCTGGCTCGCCGCCTCGCCCACGGCGAACAGGACCCGGCGCTTGCCGACGATCTGAAGGAGATTGCCCAACTCCTCAATCTTTCCGAATCCGCCCTGAACGATCGCCTGGGGCTGAAAACGGCAACGCCGCAGGCGGCGGAAACACGCAATAGCTGACTGAACAGTCGACGCCCTGAACGACTGCCTCCCTGCATCCGCGCCAATTTCCAAAAGCATGATTTTTCAGTTCTTCCCGGCGGACTTGTCCGCGTAGGGATTGCCGCTGATGTTGAACTGTATCCGCAAGGGGGTGCCTTGCAATTTGAAGACTTCGCGGAAAATATTTTCCAGATAGCGGCGATAGCTTTCCGGCACGTGTTCGAGGGCGTTGCCGTGGATGACGATGACCGGGGGATTCATGCCGCCCTGATGGGCGTAGCGCATTTTCGGGCGGAAAGCGCCATGCCGGGGCGGGGACTGACGGGCGACGGCATCCGCCAGCACACGGGTGAGCCTGGGCGTGGCAAGCTTGGCGACGGCGGCGGCATAAGCCTTGTCGACGGAGGACAGCAGCCTGTCGACACCAATGTTTTCGCGCGCGGAAATAAAATGTGCGCGGGCGAATTCGAGAAACTTGAGCTTTCTTTCCACGTTCGCGCGAATTTGCGCCCTGGCGTAGTGATCGAGACCGTCCCATTTATTGACGGCAATCGCCAGGGCGCGGCCAGATTGCAGGACGAAAGCCGCGATGTGCGCATCCTGATCAGAAATGTCCTGACGGGCGTCAAGCATCAGAATCACCACATTCGCGCTTTCGATGGATTGCAGCGTCTTGATGACGGAGAACTTTTCCGCCGTTTCAAACACCTTGCCTTTTTTTCTCAGTCCAGCGGTGTCGATCAGGCTGTATTCCCGGCCATTGCGCTCGAAATCCACCGCGATGGCGTCGCGCGTGGTACCCGGATGATCAAAGGCAATCAGCCGTTCTTCGCCCAGCAGGGTG